>NZ_AMXB01000029.1:0-62514 GCF_000310125.2 Thauera sp. 27 | reverse complement strand
CGGCCGAGGCGGCGGGAGCGGCCGGCGGCGGCGTCACCGCCTGCACCGGCGCGGCAACCGGCGCAGCGGCGCCCGCAGCCTTGGCTTCGGTGTCGATCTGGGCGATCAGCTCGCCCGAGGTCACGGTGTCGCCGTTTTGCTTGATGAGCTTGACGAGCACGCCATCGGCCGGTGCCGGCGTCTCGAGCACGACCTTGTCGGTCTCGATGTCGATGAGGTTCTCGTCGCGCGAAACGGCATCGCCTTCCTTCTTGTGCCAGGAAACGAGGGTGGCCTCCGAAACGGACTCGGACAGCTGCGGTACTTTGACTTCGATCAGCATGGATTAATCTCCCTGGTTGTTCTATCAGTGCGGGGACTGCGGTGTGGTTTCCTGGATCGGGCCGAATGCGTGCTCGATCACCGCCTTCTGCTGCTGGTTGTGCTTGGCATAGTAACCAACCGCGGGCGACGCCGCTGCCGGACGGCTGACGAGCAGCAGCTTGCGCTTGGTACCGAGCACATTGACCAGATGCTGACGCGAGGCCAGCCAGTACCACGCCCCCTGGTTGCGCGGCTCTTCCTGGCACCAGACGACTTCCTTGGCGTTCGGGAACTGCTCGATCGCCTTGGCGAAATCGCTTTCGGGGAAGGGATAGAGCTGTTCAACACGCACCAGTGCCGTGTCGGTGATCTTGTTCTCACGGCGATGCGCCAGCAGCTCGTAGTAGATCTTGCCCTGGCACAGCACCACGCGCTTGACCTTCTTCGGGTCGAGCTGCTCGATCTCCGGGATCACGGTCTGGAAGCGGCCGTTGGCCAGTTCCTCGATCGACGAGATCGCCTCCTTGTGGCGCAGCAGCGACTTCGGCGTGATGATGATCAGCGGCTTGCGCAGGCGGCGCACCATCTGCCGCCGCAGCAGGTGGAAGATCTGGGCGGGCGTGGTCGGCACGCAGATCTGCCAGTTGTTCTCAGCCGCCATGTTCATGAAGCGCTCGGGACGCGCCGACGAGTGCTCCGGCCCCTGGCCTTCGTAGCCGTGCGGCAGCATCATCACCAGGCCCGACAGGCGACCCCATTTGGCCTCACCGGAGCTGATGAACTGATCGATCACCACCTGGGCGCCGTTGACGAAGTCGCCGAACTGGGCTTCCCAGACCACGAGCTCGTTGGGTTCTGCAGTTGAATAGCCATACTCGAAAGCGAGCAGCGCCTCTTCCGACAGCACCGAGTCGAAACACTGGAAGCGCGCCTGGCCATCCTGGATGTGCTCGAGCGGCTTGTAGGTCCCTTCGTCCCAGCGCTCGCGCTTCTGGTCGTGGAGTGCAGCGTGGCGGTGGAAGAAGGTGCCGCGATTCACGTCTTCGCCCGAGATGCGCACACCGTAGCCCTGTGCCAACAGGCTCGCATAGGCCAGGTTCTCGCCCATGCCCCAGTCGAGCGGCAGCTCGCCACGGGCCATTGCGGCTCGATCATCGATGATCTTCTTGACGCGGGAATGCAGCGCGAAGCCCTCGGGAACCGTGCTCAGGCGCTCACCCAGGCGCTTGACCTCCTGCGTCGGGATCGCTGTCTCGGCGGCGTCGGTGTAGGGCTGCTTGAGGTAGGGCGTCCAGTCCACTGCATGCTGGCGATTGTGCCCGGACAGCACCGGGTTGTAGAGCAGCTCGCCGCGGTCGAGATGCTCGCGGTACTCGGCGATCATCCTCTCCGGCTCATCGGCGGAGATGCTGCCCTCGGCAACCAGGCGGTCGGCGTAGAGCTTGCGGGTGCCGGGGTGCTTCTGGATGCTGCGGTACATCAGCGGCTGAGTCACCATCGGCTCGTCCTGCTCGTTGTGGCCGAGCTTGCGGAAGCAGATGATGTCGACGACGACGTCCTTCTTGAACTCCTGGCGGAACTCGATCGCCAGCGCAGTCACGAAGGCCACCGCCTCGGGATCGTCACCGTTCACATGGAAGATCGGTGCTTCGACCATCTTGAAGATGTCGGTGCAGTACAGCGAGGAGCGGTAGTCGCGCGGATCGGAGGTGGTGAAACCGATCTGGTTGTTGACGACGATGTGCATCGTCCCGCCCGTGCCGTAGCCGCGGGTCTGGGAGAAGTTCAGCATCTCCTGGTTCACGCCCTGCCCAGCGACCGCGGCGTCACCGTGGATCAGCACCGGCAGCACTTCGCGCTTTTCGGCATCGCCGCGGCGAACCTGGCGCGCGTAGACCGAACCCGCAACCACCGGATTGATGATCTCGAGGTGCGAGGGGTTGAACGCCAGGGTCAGGTGCATCGGACCGCCCGGGGTCATGACGTCGCTCGAGAAGCCCATGTGGTACTTGACGTCACCCGCGGTCAGGTCGGCTGCCGCCTTGCCCTCGAACTCCGAGAACAGCATCGACGGCGACTTGCCCAGGGTGTTGACGAGCACGTTGAGGCGGCCACGGTGTGCCATGCCGATCACCGTCTCGGCCACACCCAGGCTGCCCGCCACTCGAATGATCTCGTCCATCGCCACGATTGCGGTCTCGCCACCTTCGAGCGAGAAACGCTTCTGACCCACATACTTGGTATGCAGGTAGCGCTCGAGCGTCTCGGCGGCCGTGGTGCGCTCGAGGATGCGCTTCTTCATCTCGAGCGAGAACTTCGGCGTCCCGCGCACGCTCTCCAGTCGACTCTGGATCCAGCGCTTCTGCGCGATGTCGGTCATGTACATGTACTCGGCACCGATAGACCCGCAATAGGTCTGACGCAGCGCCTCGAGGATCTCGCGCAGGCTAGCGTGTTCGGTCGAGAACCCGTGGAAGGAGCCGACATTGAAACTCTTCGACAGGTCGGCCTCTGTGAAGCCGTAGTAGGAGGGCTCGAGCTCGGCAATCTGCGGCCGTTCAACGCGCTTGAGCGGATCGAGATTGGCCCAGCGGTTGCCGAGGAAACGGTAGGCGTTGATGAGCTGCAGGACCGAAACCTGCTGCTTGTCCTCGCCGCCACCGGTGACCACGGTACGCACCGGGCCACGCTTGGCCATCTGCTCGAACGCAGCGATCACCGGCCCATGGGCCACGTCGCGCTGCGCAGCGCCGGCCTGGCTCTGCAGCTTGTCAAAGTATTCGCGCCACTCTTCGGAAACCGAAGCCGGATCGGCGAGGTAGTTTTCGTATTGCTCTTCAATGAACGGCGCGTTCGAGCCGAACAAATGCGAGGTCTGTTCGAGTTGCTTCATCATGGTGAAGGCCACCTGTCGTGTTCTGTTGTCGTGCTTTCTTCTTGCTGCAATGCTTGGAAAGCTGCACCTTCGTCCCTGAAGGAAAAACGGGATGACCGCGCACGCGCAGCCACCCCGCAATCATCAGAGTTGGCGAAGCCTCCTCCCTCTCTCCATCGTCTCTTACGGACGCTGTTCGAGCGACGGAACGTCGCGACGCGCAGCTCCGATGTAGAGCTGACGCGGACGACCGATCTTGTACTCGGGATCGGTAATCATCTCTTCCCACTGGGTGATCCAGCCCACCGTACGCGCCAGCGCGAAGATGCAGGTGAACATGGAGGTCGGGATACCCAGCGCCTTCTGCACGATGCCCGAGTAGAAGTCGACGTTCGGGTAGAGCTTCTTCTCCACGAAGTACTCGTCTTCCAGCGCAATGCGCTCGAGTTCCTTCGCAAGCTTGAACAGGCGATCGTTCTCGAGACCCAGCTCGCCAAGCACGTCGGCGCACACCTTGCCCATCAGCTTGGCACGCGGATCGAAGTTCTTGTACACGCGGTGGCCGAAACCCATCAGCTTGAAGCTGTCGTTCTTGTCCTTGGCGCGCTTGATGTACTCGCCGACGCGCGACACGTCGCCGATCTCTTCCAGCATGTTCAGGCAGGCTTCGTTCGCGCCGCCATGCGCCGGGCCCCAAAGGCAGGCGATACCTGCCGAGATGCAGGCAAACGGGTTGGCGCCCGACGAGCCGGCGAGGCGGACCGTCGAGGTCGATGCGTTCTGCTCGTGGTCGGCGTGCAGCGTGAAGATCACGTCGAGCGCGCGCACCAGCACCGGGTTCGGCTCGTACTTCTCGCACGGCGTACCGAACATCATGTGCATGAAGTTGGCGGTGTAGCCAAGATCGTTGCGCGGATACATGAACGGCTGGCCCGTGTTGTACTTGTAGGCCATCGCCACGATGGTCGGCAGCTTGGCGATCAGACGATTGATCGACACGTTGCGATGCGCTTCGTCGGAGAAGTCCATCGCATCGTGGTAGAAGGCCGACAGTGCACCGACAACACCAACCATGATCGCCATCGGATGCGCGTCACGGCGGAAACCGTTGTAGAAGCGGGTCAGCTGATCATGAACCATGGTGTGGTTCTTGATGACACCCTCGAACTCCGTGCGCTGCTGCGCGTTCGGCAATTCGCCGTTCTTGAGCAGGTAGGCAACTTCCAGGAAGTTGCACTTCTCGGCGAGTTGCTCGATCGGGTAGCCGCGATACAGCAGTTCACCCTTGTCGCCGTCGATGAAGGTGATCTTCGACTTGCAGCTTGCAGTCGACAGAAAACCCGAGTCGTAGGTAAACAGGCCGGTCTTGCCGCCCAGGGTGCGGATGTCGATCACATCCTGACCATGGGTGCCGGTCATCACCGGGAATTCGACGGTCTTGCCATCGACGGTTAGCGTTGCAGTGCGTTCAGTGCTCATAGATCGTCCCTTCTACTTGCCGGTTTAACTGCTTGTCGTATCGTGACCGTACCTGCCGCCTCAGCGCTGGCGCAGCAGGCCGATCATCTCCTTCCAGCGGTCCACTTCACATGCCTTGCTGCCATTGACCATCGCCCAGATGTCGTAGTCGTCACAGCGCAGCAGTTCCTCCAGATCCGCAACCTGATCGTCGGTGAGACGATCGAAATCCCGCTCCAGGAAGCGCGTGAACACAAGGTCGAGTTCGAGAAGAGCCCGCCGACACTGCCAGCGCACACGCCCCCTGTTGATGCTCATGGCGTCAATCCGTATTTATACCGCACGCCGGACCATCATGTCCTTGATCTTGCCAATCGCGCGGGTCGGATTGAGACCCTTCGGACAGACATCGACGCAGTTCATGATCGAGTGGCAGCGGAACAGGCGGTACGGATCCTCGAGGTTGTCGAGGCGTGCATTGGTATCCTGGTCGCGGGTGTCGGCCAGGAAACGGTAGGCCGCAAGCAGGCCGGCCGGACCGACGAACTTGTCGGGATTCCACCAGAACGACGGGCAGGACGTCGAGCAGCATGCGCACAGGATGCACTCGTACAGACCGTTGAGCTCCTCGCGGTCCTCCGGCGTCTGCAGGCGCTCGCGCTCGGGTGCGGGATCGTTGTTGACGAGGTAGGGCTTGATCGAGTGGTACTGCTTGAAGAACTGCGTCATGTCCACGATCAGGTCGCGGATGACCGGCAGCCCCGGCAGCGGGCGCAGCGTGACCGGCTGCTCCAGGCTGTCGATGTCGGTCAGGCAAGCCAGACCGTTCTTGCCGTTGATGTTCATCGCGTCCGAGCCGCACACACCTTCACGGCAGGAACGGCGGAAGGACATCGAATCGTCCTTGGCCCGCAGGCGCACGAGCGCATCCAGCAGCTTCTTGTCGGACGGCTCGAGCTCGACCGAGATGTCCTGCATGTAAGGCTTCTCGTCCTTGTCCGGGTCGTAGCGGTAGATCTTGAAATGAACGGTACGCTTGGTCATGAGTATTTCTCCCGGGCGCTCAGTAAGTGCGCTTGGCGAGCGCGATCGGCTCGACGTCGTCGGACAGCGGCTTCAGGTTGACCGGCTTGTAGTCAAGACGGTTGCCTTCGCTGTACCACAGGGTGTGCTTGAGCCAGTTGGCATCGTCACGGCCGTTCGGATTCTCCGGTGTATCGGGCGCGTCATCGCGCACGTGGGCACCGCGCGACTCCTTGCGAGCCTCGGCCGAAACCATGGTGGCACGGGCGACCTCGATGAGGTTGTCGAGCTCTAGCGCCTCCATGCGCGCCACGTTCCAGACCTTGGACTTGTCCGAGATCTCGGTACGCTTGGCACGTTCTGCAACCTCGCCGATCTTCTGCACACCTTCCTTGAGCAAGGCGTCGAAACGGAAGACACCGGCATGCTTCTGCATGGTGCGACGCATTTCCAGGCCCACGTCGAACACGCTCTCGCCCTTGGTCTGGCCGTCGAGTCGAGCCAGTCGTGCAAGCGACACGTCGGCCGCGTCGGCCGGCAGCGGCTTGAGCTTGAGCTGACCCGACTGGAAGTCCTCGACCACGGTCTCGCCCGCCGACTTGCCGAAAACGAGCAGGTCGAGCAGCGAGTTGGTACCGAGGCGGTTGGCGCCGTGCACCGAGGCGCAGGCGCACTCGCCTGCCGCGTAGAAGCCGGCCACCGGACTGTTCGGGTTGCCGTCCTTGGGCACCACGACCTGACCCTTGTAGTTGGTCGGGATGCCGCCCATCTGGTAGTGGCAGGTCGGCACGACCGGGATCGGCGCCTTGATCGGATCCACGCCGGCGAACTGGATCGCAATCTCGCGGATGCCAGGCAGGCGCTTCATGATGGTATCGGGCGACAGGTGCGTGATGTCGAGGAGCACGTGATCCTTGTCGGGGCCGCAACCACGGCCCTCGTTGATCTCGGTCGTCATCGCGCGTGACACCACGTCACGGGAGGCAAGGTCCTTCAGGTTGGGCGCATAGCGCTCCATGAAGCGCTCGCCCGAGGCGTTGCGCAGGATGCCACCTTCGCCGCGCACACCCTCGGTGATCAGCACGCCCGCGCCGGCCACGCCGGTCGGGTGGAACTGCCAGAACTCCATGTCTTCGAGCGGGATACCGGCGCGCGCCGCCATGCCCACGCCGTCACCGGTGTTGATGAAGGCATTGGTGGAGGAGTAGTAGATACGGCCGGCACCGCCCGTGGCGAACACGGTGGCCTTGGCGTGGAAGATCGAGACCTCGCCAGTTTCCATCTCCATTGCGGTGACACCGAGCACGTCGCCGTCAGCATCGCGAATCAGGTCGAGCGCCATCCACTCGACGAAGAACTGGGTGTTGGCACGCACGTTGCGCTGATAGAGCGCATGCAGCATGGCGTGGCCGGTACGGTCGGCCGCTGCACAGGAGCGCATCACGGGTGCCTGACCGTAGTTCATCGAGTGGCCACCGAACGGACGCTGGTAGATCTTGCCGTTGTCGGTACGATCGAAGGGCATGCCGTAGTGCTCGAGTTCGATGACGACCTCGTTGGCCTTCTTGCACATGAACTCGATGGCATCCTGGTCACCCAGCCAGTCCGACCCCTTCACGGTGTCGTACATGTGCCAGTGCCAGTTGTCCTCGGTGGAGTTGCCGAGCGAGGCTGCCACTCCACCCTGCGCCGCCACGGTGTGCGAGCGAGTCGGGAAAACCTTGGTCAACACGGCGGTCTTGAGGCCGGCTTCGGACAACTGCAGGGCCGCACGCAGGCCGGCGCCACCCGCGCCGACGATGACTGCATCAAAGGTACGCTTAGCGACGTTCACGCTTAGAGCCTCCACAGGATCTGGGCAGCCCAGCCGGCGTAGCCGACGAGCAGGAAGAGGGTGACGAGATGCAGCGCCAGGCGCACACCGGTCGGCTTGACGTAGTCCATCCAGATGTCACGCACGCCGATCCAGGCGTGATAGAAGAGCGACAGGAAGAACAGGAAACTGAGGAACTTGAACAGACCGTTCGAGAACAGGCCCGACCACGCCTCATAGCTGAGCTCGGGAAGGGCCAGCGCACAGACGGCGAAGATGACCGTGTAGATCGCCATGAACACGGCAGTTGCGCGCTGCGCGATCCAGTCCTTCAGACCGTAGTGCGCGCCGACGGGTTGACGTTTCACCATAGTTTCACCCCGATGATGAGGGTCAGCGCAATGCTGACTGCAAGAACGATCTGCGAGGACTTGCGCGCCGCGGCAAGCTCGGTTCCCTTGTGCATGTCGAGCAGCAGGAAGCGGATGCCGGCGCAGAAGTGATGCAGATAGGCCCACAGCAGACCGAGCAGCAGCAACTTGACGAGCGGATTGCCAACCACAGCACTAAAGGTCTCGAAGGTCTGCGCGGAACCCAGGCTGCGATCGAGCAGATAAAGCAGGAAGGGCAACAGCAGGAACAAGCCTGCACCACTGACCCGGTGAAGGATCGAGACGATTCCCGGCAATGGCAGCCGGATCTGATTCAAGGCCAGATGCTTCGGCCTCGGTTTGCGCACTGTCACTTCTGACATGAAGACTCCCCTCTGCATGTGCGACGACGGCCGTCGCTGACTCCGAAAAAACACATAATTATAGCCCTGCCCGACGCCGACATTTCATGTCCGGCGCGTTCAATTCAGTTCATTCAGATAATAATGGTCGGCCGTCGAATACAAACCACGCCGCCATTCGACCGGCTTGTCGCCATAGGTGTAGGTGACACGCTCTACCGAAAGCAGCGGCGTCCCTTCGGCCACCTTGAGCGCCTCGCTCGCCCCGCGGTCAGCCGCAACGGCACGAATACGCTCCTGGGCGCGAATCATGCGCAAACCGAAACGCGTCTCGAACAGGCTGTACAGCGAACTGTTCCATCCCTGCAGCACCTCGGCCGTCAGCCCCTGAAAAACCTCGCCGGGGAGATAGATTTCGTCGATGACGACAGGCCGGGTCGCGAACTTGAGCAAACGGCGCACGATGATGATCGGCGCACCGGGCTCGATGCCGAGCATGCGCGAGGCCTCCTGCCCTGCCTTCGCGCGCCAGCAATCAAGCGGCACACTCTGCGGCGGAGAGAGATCGCCGTCATTCGGCACGAGGCGCAAGAACCTGAACAGCGCGCGCGGGTCGTTGTGCGATGCGACATAGGTACCCTTGCCCTGTTTGCGCACCAGCAGGTTGTCCGCCGCCATCTCATCGATCGCCTTGCGCACGGTACCCTGCGACACACTGAACCGGGCGGCAAGCTCCTGCTCGCTTGGAATGGCCTGGCCAGGACGCCACTCGCCCGCCTCAAGAGCCTGTAGAATCAGGGCCTTGATCTGACGGTAAAGCGGACTGAAGGTGGGCGCCTCATGTGACATGCGCGCATTTGATCACAAAATTAAAATGCAGTCCATAGCATGTCTTATGTCTTATATAAGATATAAAACGACATTTGACAGCACAGTCCGTTCGCATTAGTATCCCCGCGCTCGTTTCGACCCCTGTCATTCGGGGTGCGGACGCTTGCGGTCAGCATGCGCACTGCAGGCGCCGGGCAGCAATCCAGGACAACCTAGACCGTCTTACTTGAGGGAGTATCCACATGAGCAAAGCCCCCATGCGCGTCGCTGTCACCGGCGCCGCCGGCCAGATCGGCTACAGCCTGCTGTTCCGCATCGCCAGCGGCGAGATGCTGGGCAAGGACCAGCCCGTCATCCTGCAACTGCTCGACCTGCCCCAGGCACAGAAGGCAGTCAAGGGCGTCATGATGGAGCTGGAAGACTGCGCCTTCCCGCTGCTGGCCGGCATGATCGCCACCGACGACCCGAACGTCGCCTTCAAGGATGCTGACGTCTGCCTGCTCGTCGGCGCCCGTCCGCGTGGCCCTGGCATGGAGCGCGCCGACCTGCTGACCGCCAACGGTGCCATCTTTACCGTCCAGGGCAAGGCCATCGCTGAAAACGCCAAGGAAGACGTTCGCGTGCTGGTCGTGGGCAACCCCTGCAACACCAACGCCTACATCGCTCGCGCCGCCGCCATCAAGGTCGGCCGCACCAACCCGAACAACTACCACGGCATGCTGCGCCTGGACCACAACCGCGCGCTGTCGCAGCTCGCCGCCAAGTCCGGCCGTGAAGTGTCGTCGCTCAAGAAGATGGTGGTGTGGGGCAACCACTCGCCCTCCATGTACGCCGACTACCGCTTCTGCGAGTCGAACGGTGACAGCGTCAAGGCGCTGATCAATGACCACGCCTGGAACAACGACGTGTTCCTGCCCACCGTCGGCAAGCGCGGCGCTGCCATCATCGAGGCCCGTGGCCTGTCGTCGGCTGCTTCGGCCGCGAACGCCGCCATCGACCACGTGCGCGACTGGGTGCTGGGCTCCAGCGACTGGGTCACCATGGGCGTGCCCTCGGACGGCTCCTACGGCATTCCCGAAGGCGTCGTGTTCGGCTTCCCCTGCGAGTGCAAGGATGGCCAGTTCAAGATCATCCAGGGCCTGGAAATCGACGAGTACTCCCAAGGCAAGATCGCCATCACCCTCAAGGAACTCGAGGACGAGCGCGCGGCCGTTGCCGACATGCTGAAGTAAGCTGCGCGCGGGCGGCCGCGTGCCGCCCTTGCGACAGGCCACGGGGTAAAATCCGTGGCCTTTTCTTTTTCTCCGGGCCCCATGAGGGCCTGCCGTGCGCTGCATCGCACCGTGGCGGACGAGCCACACCCACCCGAGGAGCCCGACATGTCGCTTCACCCCGCCCAAGTTCTGTTTGCCGGTGAAAAGCCCTTCCCTGCCCTTCCCGCCGTCGACCACTACGCCGGCGCCGAGAAGCTGATGCTCAAGGCCTTGAAGCTACAACAGGAACTCGGCCCGGTGTTCGACATCACCTGCGACTGCGAGGACGGCGCCGCCGCCGGCGCCGAAGCCGAACACGCCCACATGGTCGTGGAGATGGTCAATGGCGCCGAGAACCACTACGGCCGGGTCGGCGCGCGCATCCATGACATCACCCATCCGCACTGGCAGCGCGACCTCGAGATCCTGGTCGGTGGCGCCGGGCACCGCCTCGCTTTCGTCACCCTCCCAAAGGTACGCTCCGTGGCCGACGCCGCCACACAGATCAACGAACTGCGCCGCGTCGAAGCGGCCTGCAGCCTGGCGCGTGCGCTGCCGGTGCACGTGCTCATCGAAACCCACGGCGCCTTGCGCGAGGCCTGGGAGATCGCCGCACTCGAAGGCGTCGAGTCACTCGACTTCGGCCTCATGGACTTCGTCTCGGGCCACCACGGCGCCATCCCCGGCAGTGCGATGAAAAGTCCGGGCCAGTTCGAGCACCCGCTCATCGTGCGTGCCAAGGCCGACATCGCCGCTGCAGCCCTGGCCAACGGCGTCGTACCCTCGCACAACGTCACCACCGAGTTGCGGGACGTGGCGGTGATACGCCACGACGCCGACCGCGCCCGCCGCGAATTTGGCTACCTGCGCATGTGGAGCATCCATCCCAACCAGATCCTGCCGATCGTCGCCGCGATGCAACCCGACTTCACCGAGGTCGAGGAGGCGGTCGAGATTCTCGTCTCCGCACAGGACACCGCGTGGGGTCCGATCCAGCACAAGGGCCGCCTGCACGACCGCGCCTCCTACCGCTACTACTGGGAGCTGCTGCAGCGTGCCCGCCATACTGGCGTGGAGTTGCCGCATGAGATCCGTCAGCGCTTCTTCGGTGCCTGACCATCTGCGCCCGAAAGCTCATCCACGACCGCAAGAAAGCCCGCCAGCAAAGCCCCCTGCGCCGACTCGGCCGTGGCCACGGCAAGCCTGAACTCCGCCTCCGGATCGGTCAGCGCGAGGTAGCGTACACGTGGCATGCGCACCGTTTCGAGCGGCGCAGGCAGAACGGCAATACCCAACCCGGCAGCGACCAGGCCGATCTGCGTCGTCGCCTCGCGTGCGACCTGCACGATGCGCGGCTCGAAGCCGGCCTGGCGGCACAGGCCACGCAACACGGCGGGCAGATCGGTACCAACGTCGGCCGGGAAGGCGATGAAGTCCTCGTCGTGCAGGTCTGCAAATGACACCGAGCCGGCGCTGGCGAGCCTGTGCGCAACATTGACCACCACGCGCAGCGGATTGCGCGCGATCTCCCGTATCCGGACCCCCTCCGGCGCACGAGTCCCCTGCAGGCGTACGAAACCGACGTCGAGCTCGTCACGGCCGAGCGCACCAAACTGGTCGGGCGTGAACATCTCGCGTAGCTGAAGCCGTACCGCGGGATAGCGCTTGCGGTAGGCATGCAGCGCATCGGGCAGCAGATCGGTGAAGGGCAGCGACGAAGTAAACCCCACCCGCAGCTCACCGGCCTCACCACGCGCCACGCGCTGGGTCTGCGCCACCGCCTCCTGCACACTCGCCATGATCCGCTGTGCGTGCTCCTGCAGGCACTTGCCAGCCGGCGTCAACGCCACGCGGCGAGCATTGCGCTCGAACAAGCGCACGCCCAACTCGTCCTCGAGATCGCGGATCTGCATCGACAACGGCGGTTGGCCGATATGCAGGCGTGCCGCGGCGCGGGTGAAGTTGAGTTCATCCGCCACGGCAAGGAAGTAGCGCAGGTGCCTCAGCTCCATTGATCTGATCCATATATGAATGAAGCCTTTCAAATATATTGGACCAAGAGTCCGACGGCAACCTAAGATCATCAGGCAGTTCACCACCCTCCCCGCCTGCCTGCACATGCCACCTCCAAGCGCCATGCCATTGCCCGCTCCGACCGCCGGCGCCGCCATCCCGGCATCCACATTGCCCGCGCCCCTTGAAGCCGGCACGCCAGGCTATCGGCGCGCCAACTTGGCCATGTTCGTCGGCGGCTTTGCCACCTTCGCCATGGTGTACGGCCCCCAGCCCTTGCTCCCCCTGCTGGCGGACGAATTCGGCATCGGTGCAGCCAGCGCCAGTCTCACGGTGTCTGCCGCTGCGGCCGGGCTGGCCCTGATGCTGATCCCGGGCAGCGTGCTCGCCGACCGCATCGGCCGCCGCCAGGTCATGATGGTCGCGCTCGGAATCGCGGCGGCCCTGGCCTGCGCGACGGCGATCGCCCCCGACTTCGGCTCGCTACTGGTGCTGCGCGCCCTGCTCGGCGCTGTCATCGCTGGCTTGCCGGCAGCAGCCATGGCCTACATCGGTGAAGAGATCGCCCCCAACGCGCAGGCGCGGGCGATGGGCCTTTACATCGCCGGCAATGCGCTGGGCGGCATGAGCGGACGCTTCATTGCAGCGCTGATCACCGACTGGAGCTCCTGGCGGATTGCGCTGGCCGTTATCGGCGTGCTTGGCCTCGCCTCTGCGGTCCTGTTCTGGCGTCGCCTGCCGACCTCGCACCACTTCCAGCCACGCGCAGCAACACCTGCACGCATCCTGCGCGACACGCTCGCCATCTATCGCGACCCGGGCCTGCCGGCGCTTTTCCTGGTGGCCTTC
Organism: Thauera sp. 27; assembly: GCF_000310125.2. Classification (NCBI taxonomy): domain Bacteria; kingdom Pseudomonadati; phylum Pseudomonadota; class Betaproteobacteria; order Rhodocyclales; family Zoogloeaceae; genus Thauera; species Thauera sp. 27. The sequence continues at coordinate 49,363 of NZ_AMXB01000029.1, read as the reverse complement.
CTGGCCATGGGCGCCTTCGTCGGGCTCTACAACTTCCTCGGCTTCCGGCTGCTCGAAGCGCCCTACCTGCTGGGCCAGACCGCCATCGGCGCGATCTTCCTGCTTTATCTGGTCGGCACCTGGGCGTCGACGTTGAGCGCCCGCCTGGCGGACCGTCACGGCCGGCACAAGGTGTTGTGGATCATGGTGGTGGTGATGGGCCTGGGCCTGGCGTTGACGCTCGCCCGACCACTGGCACTGATCATCGCCGGCGTGGGCGTATTCACCTTCGGATTCTTCGCCGCCCACGCGCTCGCCAGCGGCTGGGTGGGCAAGCGTGCAGGCGAGCGGCGGGCGCTCGGTTCAGCACTCTACCTGTCGAGCTACTACCTCGGCGCCAGCGTCATCGGCACCGTCGCCGGCACGGCCTGGGGCGCCGGTCACTGGCCCGGCCTCGCACTGCTGCTGGGCGCCTGTGTGCTGGCGACCGGTGCCGTTGCACTCTACCTGCGTCGCCTGCCTACTTGAGGTTGCCCGACAGGAACTGGCGCAGACGCTCGCTGCGGGGCTGGCCGAAGACATCGGCGGGCGCGCCGCTCTCCTCGGCCAAGCCCTGGTGCAGGAACATCACCTTGTTCGACACCTCGCGCGCGAAGCCCATCTCGTGCGTCACCACGACCATGGTGCGCCCCTCTTCGGCGAGGCCGCGCATCACCTTCAGCACCTCGCCCACCAGCTCGGGGTCGAGCGCCGAAGTCGGCTCGTCGAACAAAAGCACCGCCGGCTCCATCGCCAGCGCACGGGCAATCGCCACGCGCTGCTGCTGACCGCCCGAAAGGTGCGCCGGATAGCTGTCCTTGAAGCGGCTGATTCCCACCTTGTCGAGGTAGGCCATGGCGCGCTCGTGGGCCTCCTTCCTCGACACCCCCAGCACATGGATGGGAGCCTCGACCACGTTCTCGAGCACGGTCATGTGCGCCCACAGGTTGAAATGCTGGAAGACCATCGCCAGGCGCGTGCGCAAGCGCTGCAACTGGCGGGCATCGGCCACGCGCAGATGGCCGTCCTTGCCAGGTACCAGGCGGATCTCCTCGCCCGCCACGCTGATGCGACCGGCGTCGGGCTGCTCGAGGAAGTTGATGCAGCGCAGGAAGGTACTCTTGCCCGAACCGGACGAGCCGATGATGCTGATCACGTCGCCGGATTCGGCCGCCAGCGAGACGCCCTTGAGCACCTCGTGGTCGCCATAGCGCTTGTGAAGGTCTTCGACGCTCAGTTGTGTCATGGATGAAGTTCCGTTTGCCCTCATGGCCCTTCAGGCCGCCTTGCGCAACGCTTTGCGCGGCTGCAGGTGCGCAAGCCAGCGCCGCTCGGCGACACGAAACAGGCCGACCAGCGCAAAGGTGATGCACAGGTAGATCAGGCCCGCGAAGACGAAGGCTTCGAAGGGTGCGAAGAATTGGGAATAGGCGTTGCGTGCCGCACCGGTCAGGTCGACCAGCGTCACCGTGGAGGCGATCGCCGTGCCGTGCAGCATGAAGATCACCTCGTTGCTGTAGGCCGGCAACGCGCGCCGCAGGGCCCCCGGCAGCAGGATGCGGCGCAGCATGGTCGGGCGCGACATGCCGCAGGCGCGCGCCGCCTCGATCTCCCCATGCGGCGTCGCACGCAGCGCGCCGGCGAGGATCTCGGTGGTGTAGGCCGCTGTGTTGAGCGCAAAGGTCACCAGCGCGCAGCCGTAGGGTTCGCGGAAGATGAGCCAGAAGCGGCTACCGTCCGCCCACTGCGCCTGCACCCACTCGAACTGGCCCATGCCGTAGTACATCAGCAGCAGCTGCACCAGCATCGGCGTGCCACGGAAGAAGCAAGTGTAGGCCCACACCGGCAGGGCCACCCAGCGCCGCGGCGACACCCGCCCCACCGCCAGCGGGATCGCCAGCACCAGGCCTGCGCCCAGCGACAGCACGGTCAGCTGCAGCGTCACCCACAGCCCTGCCGCGTACGAGGGCCAGCTGTCGACGAACAGGCTCCATTCGATCATGCCGCAGCCCTCCGCACACCGACCGAATAGCGCCGCTCAAGCCAGCCGAACAACAGCCCGGAGAGCGCCGTCATCGCAAGGTAGAACAGGCACACCACCATATAGAACAGGAAGGGCTCATGGGTGGTGCGCCCAGCCTGGTCGGCCAGCCAGGTGATGTCGGACAGGCCGATGATCGACACCAGCGCCGTGCTCTTCTGCATCACCTGCCAGTTGTTGCCCAGCCCCGGCAGCGCATGGCGAAGCATCTGCGGGAACAGGATGCGGTGGAAGATCTGCCAGCGGCTCATGCCGTAGGCGCGCCCGGCCTCGAGCTGGCCGGCAGGCACCGCCATGAAGGCGCCACGGAAGGTCTCGGTGAAGTAGGCACCGAAGATGAAGCCCAGCGTCACCACGCCAGCCACGAAGGGGTTGATGTCGACATAGCCCAGGCCGAGCGCGTCGGTCATCGCGTTGATCGCCACCTGGCCGCCGTAGAAGATCAACAGCATCATCACCAGGTCGGGAATGCCGCGCACGACAGTGGTATAGACGGTCGCCGGCAGCCGCAGCAGCGCATGCGGCGACAGCCGTGAAGAGGCACCGAGCAGGCCCAGCGCGAGCGCCAGCAGCAGCGAGAACACTGCCACGCGCAGCGTCACCCAAGCGCCGTCCAGCAGGGAAGGAAGGTATCCGTGAAGCATCGGTTGTGCCGCCGCAGCGCCCTCACGGACGCCGCCCTGCGGCCAGAAAGTGAAGGTGGCCCTGCGACCACCCATGTCAGACTGTCAGCCCCGGCCCGAGACGGCCGCTGGCGGGGCGGCGGGCAAGCGCCCGCACAGTCGCCGTGTATTTGGGTCAATCGCCGTAGATGTCGTACTCGAAGTACTTCTTGCGGATCTCGTCGTACTTGCCGTTGGCGCGGATCGCCGCCAGGGCCTGGTTGAGCTTGTCCTTGAGCGCCGCATCCTGCTTGCGCAGGGCAATGCCAACACCCTCGCCGATGACCCCCTTCTCGGCCTCATTGCTGCCGTGGTACAGGCCGCCGCCGAAGGCATAGTCCGCCCCCGCAGGCTGCTGAAGGAAGCCTCCGTCGGCCATCAGTGCATCGACCCAGCTGGCATCGATGCGGCCCGCAGCGAGATCGAGATAGGCCTCTTCCTGACGCGCGTAGCGCACCACGGTGACGCCTTGGCTGGCCCAGAAGCGCGAGGCAAAGTTGTCCGCCACCGTGCCACGCTGCACACCGATCCGCTTGCCCTTGAGCGACTCCAGAGTCGGCAGCAGCCCACTGTCCTTGCGCGCCACCAGCCCAAGCGGCGTGGCGTAGTACTTGTCGGTGAAGTCGACCCGCTTCTTGCGCTCCTCGGTGATCGACATCGAAGCGGAGATGGCGTCGAACTTGCGGCTGAGCAGCGCCGGGATCATGCCGTCCCACTCCTGCTTGACCCAGGTGCACCTGGCCTTCAGCTCCTCGCACAAGGCGTTGGCGATGTCGACATCGAAGCCCTGTACCGCGCCCGCGGTGTCGACCGTGTTGAACGGGGGGTAAGCACCCTCGGTGGCGAAGCGGATGGTGTCCCAGTCCTTGGCAACCGCGGCCTGGGTGGCGAGCGCCAGGGCGGCGAACATCAGCGTGCGGCGGATCATGGTGAAACCTCTGGAAGCTTGAAAGGCGCGCATTCTAACCGCTAAGCACGCATTCGTTACCGGGATTCGTGTTAGTGCACCGCAGCAATCTTCTTGATTCAAATCAGAATTTCACCGATCAGCGCCGCCAGGCGCTCGGCTGCGGGCGGGTGGAAGCGGAAGAACAGCTCCGGCTCAACCAACTCGACTTCCATCAACCGGAACCCGCCATCGATGCTGCGCACGAAATCGACACGTGCGTAGGCCGGCAACTGAGGACAGGCGGCGACCACGGCCTCCGCGAAGGCACGCTCGCTCGCACTTGGCTCATGTGCATGCACGCTCCCACCATGATCGTCCTGCACGCGGAAGTCGCCCGCGCGTGCAGTCTTGCGCACTGCATGGGTGACGCCGCCGCCGATGACCACTACCGAGACTTCGCCATCGGCGAGGATGCCGTCCTCGAAGCGCTGCACCATCATCGCCTCGTTGGCGACGCAGCGCGCGAAGAGGCCCTCATGAGCACCGGCCTCGCTACGATCGACGCGATGGGTGAGCCGTGCCGCGCCCGACACCACCGGCTTGAACACGGCTTGCTCCCAACCCTGCTCCGCCATCACCTCGGCGAGGCTGAGGTCCTCGCCACGCATCACGAATCGGGTCGGCACGATATCGATCCCACGGCCTGCAAGATCGCCCAGGTAGCGCTTGTCGACGTTCCAGCGGATCAGTTCGGCATCGTTGATCAAGCGGGTCCGGGCCGACACCTGCTCCAGCCAGGGCATGAAGGCGTCGAAGCGGTCGAAATAGTCCCAGGTCGAGCGGAACACCGCCGCCCGACACGCCGACCAGTCCATGCCGGGATCCGACCACGAGCGCCGCACCACGCCCAGACCCTGCCTGCGCAGGGCAGCCTCGAGCAGGGCTTCCTCACGCGCGATCTGGCCCTGATACCAATCCGCATCGTCAATCACCGCGTAGCGGTCTTCAGTCAGGATCACGATATCGGGCTTACTGGTAATCATGTCGGGCCTGTGGCGTAATGGAAGGCCGCGATTCTAGCAAGCCGCCATGTACCCGAGCGCCCCACCGGTTCCGCTGTCGATCCTGGACCTCGCCCCCATCCCGCTCGGCAGCAGCGCGACCGATGCGCTGCGCAACACCCGCGAACTGGCGCAGCTCGCCGACAGCTGCGGCTACACCCGCTACTGGCTGGCCGAACACCACAACATGACTGGCGTCGCGAGCGCCGCAACTGCGGTGGTCATCGGTCACGTCGCCGCAGCGACCACCCGCATCCGCGTCGGCGCCGGTGGCATCATGCTGCCGAACCATGCGCCGCTCGTCATCGCAGAGCAGTTCGGCACGCTCGAGTCCCTGTTCCCCGGCCGCATCGACCTCGGCCTCGGGCGTGCGCCCGGCACCGACCAGATCACCGCGCACGCGCTGCGCCGCAACCTCATGGACAGCGACAACAGCTTCCCGCAGGACGTGCTCGAGTTACGCAGCTATTTCCAGCCACCACGCCCGGGTCAAGCCGTGATGGCCGTACCGGGGGTTGGCCTCGACGTCCCGATCTGGCTGCTCGGCTCCAGCCTCTACAGCGCAGAGCTCGCCGCCCACTTCGGCCTGCCTTTCGGCTTCGCGTCGCACTTTGCCCCGCGCATGCTCATGGAAGCGGTCGAGCTCTATCGCAACCGCTTCCAGCCCTCGGAGGCGCTCGCAGCGCCCTACGTCATCGTCGCTGCCAATGCCATCGCCGCCGACACCGACGAGCAGGCGCAGCATCTGCTACGTTCGCTGCGGCTGCGCTTCGCCGCCATGGCGCGCGGCCTGCGCGGCCCCTTGCCGCCCCCGGACGCCTTCAACGAACGCGAGTGGTCGACCGCCGAACTTGCCTTTGCCGACCAGTCCCTGGCGTGCACCGCAGTCGGCTCCCCCGCCAGCGTACGCGATACGCTCGCACGCCTGGTCGAACGCACCAGCGCCAACGAACTGATTCTCGCCGGGCAGATCTTCGACCACCAGGCCCGACTCGACTCCTACGCGCAGATTGCGAAGGCGTGGGGCCTGCGCGCATCCCTTACGCGATATCCACAATAGGCGGCGGCGGACCGAGCGCCTAACCTGTCATCAAGCTGACCGCGACCTTGCAGCAAAGCGAGGCGCACGACCAGCGCTCGCCCGCCCGGGCGATGTCTGACCTGCCGACCGAACACTTCGTGCGGCAAGGCCATTCCACTTGACCAGGAGACAGGTATGAAAGGATTCGTCAAAACCATCGCAGCCGTCGTTGCCGGCGCCACGCTCGTCAGCGCAGGAGCGGCCATCGCCCAGGACCGTACCGGTTGGCCGCGCGCCCTCACGGTGGGCACGGCGAGCCAGGGCGGTACCTACTTCGTGTATGGCAACGGCCTCGCCGCCTACATCGGCGAGACGTTCGGCATCACCGCCAGCGGCGAAGTGACCGGTGGTCCGGTACAGAACGCCACCCTGGTGCAGATGAAGGAGCACGGCATCGGCCTGGTTACCATGGGCCCGATGTACGACGCCTGGAACGGCAAGAGCGAACTCGCACCCGGCCTGCCGCACACCGATGTGCGCGCCCTGTTCCCGATGTATCAGACGCCCTTCCAGTGCATCACCATGGCCAGTTCCGGCATCAAGGCGGTGAGCGACCTCAACGGCAAGCGCGTCAGCGTCGGCCCCGCAGGCGGCACCCCTGGCACCTACTGGCCGCGCTTCATGGCGACCCTCGATGTCAAGCCGCGGCAGTCCAACTCGGGCGCATCCGACGCTGCCAGCCAGCTGCAGGACGGCCTGCTCGACGCCTTCTGCTTCGCCGCGGGTATCCCGATCTCGGCCTTCAGCCAGCTCGCAGCCGAAGCCAAGGTGGTGATGTTCGGTTTCAATGACACCGAACTGCCGAAAATCCTCGACAAGCACCCCGAGGTTTCCGCGCTGACGATCAAGGCCGGCACCTACTCCGGGCACGACTATGACCAGAACACCGTGGCCATGTGGAACTTCGCCACAGCGCACAAGGACATGCCCGCCAGCCTCGCCTACGAGATCACCAAGCTGGTGATGGAGAACAATCCGCGCATGATGCAGATCCATAGCGCTGCTGCCGAGACCCTGCTCGAGAACGTCGACAAGAACGGCTTCCTGCCCTACCACCCGGGTGCCGTGCGCTATTACGAAGAGAAGGGCATCACGCTCCCGGCCAAGCTCAAGGACTGAAGCCTGCGCTGACAAAGGGCCAGAGCAACGCGATGCCGCGACTCTGGCCCTTTTTTTGACCCTATCCCAACGAGAACAGCACCGGGAGGACTCCCAATGAACAGCCAAGCGCCGCAATCGGCGAACACGGCCGGTCCAGCCAGCGACTTCGAGATTCGCGACAAGGACAACATCGCAGCGGGCGTCGACGCCGAAGTCGTCGTTGCCAACCAGCGCGTATTCACCGGCAAGCTTGCATGGGTGTTCGCCGCCCTCTGCATTCTCTACACCGCCTTCCACATCGGGGTGATGAACTTCTACCCCCTCGAGACCTGGGTGTTCCGCCTGACCCACGTCGCCGCCGGCCTGGCGCTCGGCTTCATCTATTTTTCGGGGCGCGCGTTTCCGGCCGAGCCGGCCGGGAAGAAGGCGCTCAGCCCGCTCGAGTGGGCGTTGCTGCTGCCTGCAGCGGTGATGATCCTGATCGCCCTGGGCCAGATCATGCTCGCCATCACCTCTGGCGAACTGGTCAAGACCGGTGCCCCCAAGGAGGCGATGCTGTGGACCTTCGGCTATCCACTGCTCGGCGGCACCACGCTTGCGCTGATCGCCTCATGGGTTTCTCCCACCCACGCCCGCGACCGCGTCGCCCTGCCCGACGTGCTGATGGCCGTCGCCGCAATCACGGTCGGCGCCTATATCATCTCGCACGCCGAGTTCCTGCGTATCCGCGCCCAGGTCTTCCCCCACTTCAATGACATGTTTGCCTCGATCGCCGGCATTCTGCTCATTCTGGAGATGACCCGCCGCCTCGCCGGCCTCGCCCTGGTCGCGATCGTCTCCGTATTCATCCTCTACGGCTTCGTCGGCCCATGGCTCCCCGGCGTGCTCGAGCACAAGGGCTATGCCCCGGCGCGCTTCTTCGCCTTCATCTACACCGACAACGGCATCCTGGGCCCGACCACGGCGATCTCGTCCACCTACATCATTCTGTTCATCACCTTCGCAGCCTTTCTGCAGGCTAGCCGCGTGGGCGAGTACTTCGTGAACTTCGCCTTCGCTGCCGCAGGTGGTGCGCGCGGCGGGCCGGCCAAGGTGGCGGTGTTCTCGTCGGCACTGATGGGCACCATCAACGGCACCTCGGCCGGCAACGTCGTGTCCACCGGTTCGCTCACCATCCCGCTGATGAAGCGCGTCGGCTACACACCGCAGACGGCGGCCTCGGTCGAGGCAGCCGCCTCCTCCGGCGGCCAGATCCTGCCGCCGATCATGGGCGCCGGCGCCTTCATCATGGCCGAGATCACGGGCATCGCGTACTCGGACATCGTCATCGCCGCCATCATCCCGGCCGCTCTGTATTTCCTGTCGATCTATTTCATGGTCGACAAGGAAGCGCTGAAGAAGGGCATGCGCGGCCTGCCGCGCGAAGACCTGCCCGAGTTCGGCAAGCTCGCCCGCCAGGCCTTCCTGTTCATTCCCATCTTCACCCTGATCGGCGCCCTCTTCATGGGCTACTCGGTGATCCGCGCCGGCACGCTGGCCATGGCCGCCGCCGCGGTGGTGAGCTGGTTCACGCCCTTCCGCATGGGCGTGAAGGAGATCCTCTACGCCTTCGAGATCGCCGCCCGCATGTCGCTGCAGCTCGTCGCGGTGTGCGCCGCAGCGGGTGTCATCGTCGGCGTCATTGCGCTCACCGGCATCGGCACCCGCTTCTCGTCGATGCTGCTCGAGCTCGCGGGCCAGAGTCAGCTGGTGGCGCTGTTCTTCGCGATGTGCGTGTCGATCATCCTGGGCATGGGCATGCCGACAACGGCTGCCTACGCGGTGGCCGCCAGCGTCATCGCCCCGGGTCTGATCCAGCTCGGCATCGAGCCACTGACGGCGCACTTCTTCATCTTCTACTACGCCGTCATGTCGGCCATCACGCCGCCGGTCGCGCTCGCAGCCTACGCCGGTGCCGCCATTGCGCAGTCGGACCCGATGAAGACCAGTGTCGAGAGCTTCAAGTTCGGCCTTGCCGCCTTCGTGGTTCCGTTCATGTTCTTCTATGCCGCGCCGCTGCTCATGCAAGGCGCCTGGTACGAGAACCTGCACGCCTTCGTCACCGCGGCCTTCGGCATCTACCTGCTCGCCTCGGGCATCCAGGGCTGGTTCTTCGGCCTGGTCAACCTGGCGCTGCGTGTTGTGCTTATCCTGGCAGCGTTGGCGATGATCGCAGGCGGCCTCGCCTCTGACCTCATCGGCCTGGCTGCTGCAGGCGTGGTATTCGCCTTCCAGCGCAAGTTCGTCAACCCGGCAAACACGGCCAAGGGCCTGGACTGACCCCCTGCGGGCGGCTGCACAGTACGCGGGCCGCCCGCCCTCACGACAGGAGTCACGCATGTACAAACACGTATTCATCGCCATCGACGAGAGCCGCACCTCGCAGAAGGCTCTCGACGAAGCCATCGGCGTCGCCAAGGTGCACGGCGCGCTGCTCGAGATCGCCCACGCCATCGACGAGCACCTCGTCCATGTCTTCCACAGCGGCGGGGTCACCACCTCCAACGCCAATCAACTCAAGGACGCGCTCGAGTCTGGCGGCAAGGGCGTACTGAACCGCGCGCTCGAGCAGGCACAGGCTGCAGGTGTAAACGCGCGCATCCACATGCTGCGCGGCCATGGCGAGCACACCGACGACCTGATCGCCGAAGCGGTCAAGAGCTCGGGTGCAGACCTGCTGGTGGTCGGCTCCCATGGCCGCCGCGGCGTACGCCGACTGCTGCTCGGCAGCGTGGCGGAGAACCTCGTGCGCAAGGTCGGCATCAGCGTGCTCATCGTCCGCGGCCAGAACGGCGAAGACAAGTAACACCCCCTGGGGTCCCGCCAAGTGTCGCCCGCTGCCCGCCACCCAGGCGGGCAGCTGCGTTTACAGCGCGGCGGCGATTGCCCTGCCGATGTCGCTGGTGCTGGCTGTACCACCCATGTCGGGCGTGCGCGGCCCCTCGGCAAGCGTGGTCTCGATTGCACGCAGGATGGCATCGTGTGCAGCGGTATGGGCCGCATCCCCATTGCCCAGGAAGTCGAGCATCATCGCCCCGGACCAGATCATGCCCACCGGATTGGCGATGTTGCGTCCGTAAATGTCTGGCGCCGAACCATGAACCGGCTCGAACAGGGACGGGAAGCTGCGCTCGGGGTTGAGATTGGCCGAGGGCGCAATCGCGATCGTCCCCGCGCACGCCGGGCCCAGGTCGGACAGGATGTCGCCGAACAGGTTTGAGGCCACCACCACGTCGAAGCGCTCCGGGCTGAGCACGAAGCGCGCGGTCAGGATGTCGATGTGGTACTTGTCCCAGCGCACGTCGGGGTAGGCGGCAGCCATGTTCTCAACACGCTCGTCCCAGTACGGCATGCTGATCGCCATCCCGTTCGACTTGGTCGCCGAGGTCAGATGCTTCTTCGGCCGCTGCTGCGCCAGCTCGAAAGCGTACTTCAGCACCCGGTCGACACCCTTGCGCGTGAAGATCGATTCCTGGATCACCGTTTCGCGCTCGGTGCCCTCGAACATGCGCCCCCCGATCGCCGAGTACTCGCCCTCGGTATTCTCACGCACCACGTAAAAGTCGATGTCACCGACCTTCCGGTTTGCCAGTGGGCAGGGGACACCCGGGATCAGGCGCACCGGGCGCAGGTTCACGTACTGGTCGAAATCACGCCGGAACTTGAGCAGCGAGCCCCACAGCGAAATATGATCGGGCACCTTGTCAGGCCAGCCCACCGCGCCGAAGTAGATCGCATCGAAACCTCGGAGCTGCTCGAACCAGTCCGCCGGCATCATCTGCCCGTGCTTCTCGTAGTAGCCGCAATGGGCCCAGTCGAAGGTGGTGAACGCCAAGCCGATGCCGAACTTGTGCGCGGCCGCCTCAACCACGCGCAGGCCTTCCGGCATCACCTCGTTGCCAATTCCGTCCCCTGCGATGACCGCAATCCTGTGTGTCTTCATTCCCGCTCTCTCCGCTTGGCCCAAACGACTTTTTTGGCATCCTCATGCCACGAACGCCAAGCTTAGCGTTCACGTAAAAAGCTACAATCCAGAAAAGCGTGAACTCGATGTACATGAATAGTGAACAATAGACCCCAACTCGAAGACCTCCGTCTCTTCTGCGAACTCGTGCGCCAGCGCAGTTTCAGCGCCGTGGCACGCGAACTCGGCGTCTCCAAGGCCTTGATCAGCAAGCGGATCGCACTGCTGGAGCAGAACCTGCAAACCCGCCTTGTACATCGCAGCACACGCAGCCTGCGCATCACCGAGCAGGGCGACATCGTCCACCAGTGGGCCCAGCGCATACTCGACAATGTCGACCAGATGACCGAGGCAATCAGCAGCCACCGCGCCGAGCCGGCCGGATTGCTGCGGCTGTGCTGCAGCTCCGGGTTCGGCCGCAATTGCCTTGCCCCCGCGCTGTCCGCACTCGCCAAGCGCTATGCCGCGTTGGAGATCCAGCTCGAACTGCTCGACCGCCCGGTCGACCTGGTGGGCGAAGGCTTCCAACTCGACGTTCGCATCGGTACGGTGCAGGAAGCCAACCTGATCTCGCGCCGCATCGCCGGTAACGCTCGCGTCCTGTGCGCCGCCCCCGCCTACCTCGAACGCCACGGCACCCCGAGCAGCCTGCAAGCGCTGGCTGCGCACGACTGCATCGTGATCCGTGAGCGCGACCAGGATTTCGGGCGCTGGAGCCTGCGCGGCCCGCAGGGGCTGGAAACGGTCCGCGTCGGCGGCCCGTTGTCTGCAAACAATGGCGAGGTGGTGCGGCGCTGGGCAGCCGATGGCCACGGCATCATCCTGCGCTCGATCTGGGACGTCGGCCCGAGCCTCGCCAGCGGCGAACTGGTTCGCGTCCTGCCCGACTATGCGCAAGAAGCCGACGTGTATGCCGTCTACCCCTCGCGGCTGTCACACTCGGCCAAGCTGCGCGTGTGCGTGGAGTTCCTCGAGGCCTGGTTCAAGGCCTCGGCACCGCAGCAAGGCTGACGGCCAACGCAAGGCTCAGGCCTGCTGGTCGGCCGTCGGCAGGCGGTCGAGGATGAAGCGGTCGTACCCCTGCAGCACCAGTTCACGCGTCTTCATCACGTCGGATTCGACCTGGCCATTGAACACCCCCAGCCCGCTCAGGATGTCACGCGCCTCGTTGAAGCCCTGCTCGAAGCCCCCGCGGATCACGTCGATGAAATCGCGCAACACCGTCTCGGCATCCTCGCCCGGCCGGCCCGACGCATAAGCCTCGAAAAAGCCTGTCGACATCGACACGATACGTTCGGCCGTTGCCTCAGCCGAGTTGTCCTGGGTCATTGCGTTCTGCAACGCATCAGGGCCGAGCGTCGGCGCGAGCGCCGCATTGATACCTTCGATTGCCGACCTCAGCAACAGGGCGAGTGATTCATCACCGGAGCGGATCGAGACCTCCATCGACGACTGCAGAATCTGCACGTTGAGTTGCTCACGGGCCTCGGCCCGGGTCGGCAAGGGCTGCGCCCGCGCCGCGCCAGCGCCCTGCTGGACGGTGGCGCCATACTGCTGCATGCCGCTCGCCTGGGGGGCGGAAATCGGGCTCATTGCGGTCTCCTTCTAAGCTTCGGATACTGGACCCTTCACTTTCATTCTAGTTCTCGATCGCCCTCTTCGCTTCCCCACCCGCCTCGCTTCACCACAAGGCTTGACGGTCAAGGCGGGGACGCACAAAAGCTCGCAGTTCCAGGGAGCGATCGGCAGCGGTTGGAGCGCTGTAGGAGCGGCGCGAGCCGCGAGGGGTTGAAGGCGATGCCGCCTGGGTCTGGCTCGGAAAAGCTCGCGGCTGGCGCCGCTCCTACCGCAAAGCCAGCCGCCGCGGGTGAGTCTCTCCACTGGGAGCGGCGCAAGCCGCGAGCCTTCAAAGGCAATTACGGCGCCGCGCCCCGGTGCCCGTTCAACGCTGAACGACAGACTCGATCCACGGCTCAAGCCGCCGCCCCACCGCAAGCAACACGCCAAACGGCGCCGCTCCGCTCGCCTCATACACCTCATACACCTCCGCCACCCGCGCAGCGGCAAAAGTACCGCGCAAGGCATGCGGCACATTGATGCGGTGTCCGGCGCGGGTGTTCAGGTATCCCCCCAGCACGACTTCGTCGCCGTTCGCACTGCGATGCAGGCGCAGGTGGGCAGTCAGGATCATGTAGCGGCTTCGGTCGGGGTACTGCGCGCGCAGGCCAGCAAGATCAGTGCCGGCGTCAATCGCAAAGAGGCGGCTATTGTGGCGTTCTTCACGCTCCAGCCAGTCGCGCGCCTGCTTCTCCGCACGGATGACCTGCTCTGCATCGGGCTCCGCCGCCAGCGCAGCCTGCTTGTCGGCGAGGTTGCGGCGGGCCCCCTCCAGCGCCTGCTCCCAGGCCGCTCCGGCCAGCTCGAGCACGACCAGCACCTCACGCTCTGACTTGCGCAGGTAAGGCTGCTGCCCTGCCCCTTGCGCCTTCGCTCGCTCAACGTCGAAACCCAGCTCGGCAAGGCGGCGCTCGTCCAGCCAGGACGGGCTGCCGCCATAGCTCCAGTAGCCGTTCTTCTCGTAAGCTTCCTGCCCGGCGCGCGGTATGCGCCATTTCAACGACAGTGCGAGGCCGCTGTCCTCATGGTGAGCCCGCCATTCAGCCGTCTTCGCCAGTTCGCGCTGCGACAGCGCCAGGCGGCTCTCGGGTTCGCCGCTACGGTTCCAGGCGACCCCGCCCAAAGCGACAGCATTGGCCACCACGATTATTGCGGCCCCCAAGGCCAGGGTAAGCGTACGCGTGTTCATGCCGGCACCCCGCGCCCACGCAGACGCCTTAGCACGACCAGGACCAGGATCGCCGACAGCGCGAGCACGAGGAAGAACAACCATTTCGGCATGATGGCCCACCACCAGTCGAAGAACTTGGTATAGAGAAGGAGCACGAAGAACACGATGCCGGTGTTGACCATGTCGTTCCACGAGCGCCGAGCGCCCGTCCAGATCGCCAGCGCACTGACCACAAAGCCCGCCACCTGATAGCCGCCCTCGATGAGCCAGGGGTCGATGTCCAGGTGACTGCCCCGCCCCCAGTGCCCCAGGATCAGCATCGGCACCAGCAAGCAAAGCAAGCCGAACACACGATAGATGGCCTCGAAGCCGGCAAAACGCCGATGCGAAATCAGCATCGGCACTGCGAGTAGCAGCGCACCGACCGGGAAGTAATGCTCGGGCCACTCACCGGCCGACAGCCAGTACACGCCACCAAAGGCCCCCACCCTCGCCGACACCCAGGCGATGACGCAGCAAATGCCCGCAGCCAGCAGCAGACGCAAGTCATAACGGTAGGCAAGCAGGAAGGCGAACGTGGCCCAGGGCAGCAGCACCGTATCCGACGGTGTGACGTTGAAGATCTGCCCCAGCATGTAGAGGTTGAGCACGAAGCAGGCAAACGCCACCATGGCCGCAAGCTTGGTGAAGTAGCCCGAGGCATCGCGGCCCTGGATCCATGCCGTGAGCCCCAGGCTGGCCAGGCTGGCGCCGATCAGGGTCACGACCTGGGCGGTCTCGGTGAAGAAGCCCCAGAACTGGTAGAACAGAAAGAACACGCTCGCCGCCAAAGCCAGTGCGCCGAGGAATGAGGCCACACGCATGCCTAGGGAGAGCTGGCGCGCCTGGGTGTCGCGGTCGATGTCGAAGCGCACCGCAAAGTCGTCCAGCACGCTGTCGTGGTGGCGCGTCAGCGCCTGCCGCTGTGCGCTCTCGAGCTGGAGCACGCCCTCGCCTTCGAGGCGGGCGAGTTCCACACGAAAGGCATGGATATCGTCAACGCGCTGCTGGGCTTCGCTACGGGTGGAAGGGCTCATGGTGGGCAGACTGCCTCTCGAAACGTGTTCAATGACGTGAGCGTATCCGGCGCAGCGCGGCCCGGCAAGGCAGGCCACGAAGCCCGCACTATAAGCGGGCCGGCTGTACGGCGTCGCCGCCGCCGTTGCCGCCTCAGGCGTGTTGGCGCACTGCCCAGCGCGCAATCAGCTCGACCAGCGCCGGCAAGCCTTCGCGGATCGCAACCGGTCCGGGCGCCAGAATCAACGCCGATTTCACCTCGTGCAATTCGCCATCGCGCACTGCCGGTACGTCCTCCCAGCCGGCGCGCGCTGCCACGCGTTCGGGGCGGAAGCGCTTGCCACACCACGAGCCGACCACGATGTCCGGCGCCCGCCTGGCCGCCTCCAGGGGATCGGCCAGGATGCGCTGGGCCGCGCCCGGATGGCATGCGCGCTCGGCGAAGACATCCTCGCCGCCAGCGATCCCGATCAGCTCCGACACCCAGCCCACCGCGCTGATCGGCGGCTCGTCCCACTCCTCGAAATAAACCCGCGGTCGCCGCGGCAGCGCAGCAGCCTGCGCACGCACCGCCGCCATCGTCGCCTCGAGCTCCTCGACCAGGGCCAGCGCGCGATCCTCCGCCCCGACCAGGCGGCCCAGCGTCTCGATCATCGCCAGGATGCCGTCCACGCTGCGCTGGTTGAACACATGCACCGCCACGCCCGCCTTGATCAGATCGCGCGCCACGTCGGCCTGCATGTCGGAAAAACCCAGCACCAGATCGGGATTGACCGCGAGGATCTTCTCCAGGTCGCCGCTGGAGAAGGCAAACACCTTGGGCTTCTCCTTGCGCGCGCGCGGCGGGATCACGGTGTAACCCGTGATGCCCGCAATGCGGGCTTCCTCGCCCAGGGCGTAGAGGACTTCGACGGTTTCGGTGGTGAGGCAGACGATGCGGGAGGGGAGGCGGCGTGTTTTCATGCGCCGATTATCCTCCACCTGCGACCGCTTGCAGGCGCGGCGCCAAGCACAAATCTTCCCACTCAGACCGCCCGCCCCTACCGCTCACGCCCCTCTCAAGATGCTGAACTCCCTGAACAGCCGCCCGGGCAAAGGCACACCCAGCCGCCAGTGGATGCTCATCGGCTTTGAACCCTCCGCCCGCGCTGTTCCGGCAGACGTCGAAGCGTGCCATCAGAAGTTCCGAAACTGCGCGAGCGGCAAGCCGTGCTGCTCGACATAGGCGTTCGAGTTGTCGAGCGCGCCTCGGCAGATGTGGAACGTCATGCGTATTCACGCCCACATAAAGCAAAACCCCTCGTCAGACACTCTGACGAGGGGTTCTCACGCGAGACGGCCTCCCGGCCGTCCCAGCCTTCCAGCTAGCTACCGCCTCAGACTTCCACCGTATCCGCGACCGAGCGGAATTCCTCGATCTGGTCGAAGTTCATGTAGCGGTAGATGTCGGCGGCCTTCTTGTTGACCACCTCCACCTGCGCCAGGTACTCCTGCACGGTCGGGATCTTGCCCATCAGCGCGCACACCGCAGCCAGCTCGGCGGAACCCAGATAGACGCGGGTGTCGATGCCCAGGCGGTTGGGGAAGTTACGCGTCGAGGTCGACATCGCGGTGCTGCCCTTGCGGATCTGCGCCTGGTTGCCCATGCACAGCGAGCAGCCCGGCATCTCCATGCGGGCGCCGGACTTGCCGAGCACGCCGTAGTAGCCTTCCTCGTTGAGGATCATCGCGTCCATCTTGGTGGGCGGGGCGATCCACAGGCGGGTCGGGATGTCGGTCTTGCCGTCGAGCACCTTGCCGGCGGCGCGGAAGTGGCCGATGTTGGTCATGCACGAGCCGATGAAGACTTCGTCGATCTTGTCGCCGGCGACTTCGGACAGCAGCTTGACGTCGTCCGGGTCGTTCGGGCAGGCGACGATGGGCTCCTTGATGTCGGCGAGATCGATCTCGATCACGGCGGCGTAGTCGGCGTCGGCATCACCGGAGAGCAGCTCGCCGTTGGCGATCCAGTCTTCCATGGCCTTGATGCGGCGCTTGAGGGTGCGGGCATCCTGGTAGCCGTTGGCGATCATCCACTTCATCAGGGTGATGTTCGAGTTCATGTACTCGACGATCGGCGCCTTGTTGAGGTGGACCGTGCAGCCGGCGGCGGAGCGCTCGGCCGAAGCGTCGGTCAGTTCGAAAGCCTGTTCGACCTTCAGATCCGGCAGGCCTTCGATCTCGAGGATGCGGCCGGAGAAGATGTTCTTCTTGCCCTTCTTCTCGACCGTCAGCAGGCCCTGGCGGATGGCGTACAGCGGGATCGCGTTGACCAGGTCACGCAGGGTGACGCCCGGCTGCATCGTGCCCTTGAAGCGCACCAGCACCGATTCCGGCATGTCGAGCGGCATCACGCCGGTCGCGGCGGCAAAGGCCACCAGGCCGGAGCCGGCCGGGAAGGAGATGCCGATCGGGAAGCGGGTGTGGCTGTCGCCGCCGGTGCCGACGGTGTCGGGCAGCAGCAGGCGGTTGAGCCAGGAGTGGATGACACCGTCGCCCGGACGCAGCGACACGCCGCCGCGGGTGCTGATGAAGCTCGGCAGCTCACGGTGCATCTTGACGTCGACCAGCTTCGGGTAGGCCGCGGTGTGGCAGAAGGACTGCATTACCAGGTCGGCGGAGAAGCCGAGGCAGGCGAGGTCCTTGAGCTCGTCGCGGGTCATCGGGCCGGTGGTGTCCTGGCTGCCGACGGTGGTCATCTTGGGTTCGCAGTAGGTACCCGGGCGGATGCCCTGGCCTTCCGGCATGCCGCAGGCGCGGCCGACCATCTTCTGCGCCAGCGAGAAGCCCTTGCCGGTGTCGGCGGGGGCCTGCGGCAGGCGGAAGAGCGTCGAGGGCGGCAGGCCGAGGGCCTCACGCGCCTTGGTGGTGAGGCCACGGCCGATGATCAGCGGGATGCGGCCACCTGCGCGCACCTCGTCCAGGATCACCAGGGTCTTCAGCTGCGACTCGGCGATCATGGCGCCGTTCTTCAGCGCGGTGACCTTGCCGGTGGCGTGGTCGACCTTGAGCTCGATCTCGTCGCCCATGTCCATCTGGCCGGCGTCGATCTCGATCGGCAGCGCGCCGGCGTCCTCCATGGTGTTGAAGAAGATCGGGGCGATCTTGGAGCCCAGGCACACGCCGCCGAAGCGCTTGTTCGGCACGAAGGGGATGTCCTCACCGGTGAACCACAGCACCGAGTTGGTAGCGGACTTGCGCGAGGAACCGGTACCGACCACGTCGCCAACGTAGGCGACCAGGTTGCCCTTGGCCTTGAGCTCCTCGAGGAACTTGACCGGACCACGCACGCCGGCCTCTTCCGGCTCGATGCCCGGGCGCGGGTTCTTGAGCATGGCCAGCGCGTGCAGCGGGATGTCGGGGCGCGACCAGGCGTCCGGTGCGGGCGACAGGTCGTCGGTGTTGGTCTCGCCGGTGACCTTGAACACGGTGAGCTTCTGCGAGGCGGGGACTTCCGGGCGGCTGGTGAACCACTCGGCGTCGGCCCACGACTGCATGACGGCCTTGGCGTTGGCGTTGCCGGCGGCGGCCAGTTCCTTGACGTCGTGGAAGTAGTCGAACATCAGCAGGGTCTTCTTGAGGCCCTCGGCCGCGACTGCGCCCACTTCGGCGTCGCCCAGCAGGTCGATCATCGGCTTGATGTTGAAGCCGCCCAGCATGGTGCCGAGCAGTTCGGTGGCCTTGGCGCGCGATACCAGGCCACAGGCCTCTTCGCCCTTGGCAACCTTGGCGAGGAACTCGGCCTTGACCTTGGCTGCGTCATCGACGCCAGCCGGCACACGATAGGTGAGGAGCTCGACGAGGAAGGCCTCCTCGCCGGCGGGGGGGTTCTTCAGCAGCTCGACCAGCTCGGTGACCTGCTGCTTGGACAGCGGCAGCGGCGGGATTCCGAGGGCGGCACGTTCGGCGACATGGGCACGGTAGGCTTCAAGCACGGCGACTTCCTCACTTTTCGTGGCGGTGATCAAGGCTCCGCACGGGGATCACCCTTGCGGATCGAACTGGATTATATGTCTTTTATAAGACTTGCGGTGCAGCGCAGCAAGCAGACATGTGATCCGGGTGAAAACTTGCAGATTCTACTCCTCTCCGGCGCGGCTTTCGCCTGCCGCGCGATAACGGATGTTCGCCGGCGAGGTGGCGCCTCCGGTCATCACGAAGCTCATTGCTTCGTCCATGGTCCAGTCGGTCGACACGACCTTCGACACCGGCACGATCTCGATGTATCCGGAGGTCGGATTGGGCGAAGTCGGCACATATACGGCAGCCAGTTCCTCACCGGTGGTCTCGTCGCGGATCACCCGGGTGACGAAGCCCACTGCCTTCATGTCCGGACTGGGGAAACTGATCAGCACGACGCGCTGCACGCCAGCGGGCTTCTCCTTGACGGCGGCGAGAAATCGCTTGGTGCCGCCGTAGATGGCCGCCACCAGAGGAATGTTCTGCACCAGGCGCTCGAGCCAGTCGATGATGCGCTGGCCGATGACCAGCGAAGCCAGCCAGCCCAGCAGGTAGAGCACCACCAGGGTGAAGATGACGCCCAGTACCGACTGGAACTGCGGAAGCAGGATGAAATCGGCAATCGCCGGGTAGTTGCGCCGCAGGCCGCGCGAGATGGCAACGACCCAGGGCGTGCCCAGCTTCGAGAGCTGGGTGAAGATGAAGTCGAATACGAGCCAGGTGACCCACAGCGGCGCGGCCGTCAACAGGCCGATCAGCAGGTAGCGCCGGGTGGTGCGGATGCGTTGTTGTGTGTCTTTGTCCATCGCGAGCGCGGTTCGTTAAGCGGATGTGAAAGCGTGCGAGGATACCGCAAGCCCGCTGCCCGCCGCGCGGCATCCCATGCGCGTTAGCGGTTTTCTCTGTGCATGCGTCGAATTCGGGCAGAATCGGGGCATTGCAGCATTTTGATCCAGCATGAAGCCAGACCAGCCCTGCCCCTGCGGCTCCAGCCGCCTCCATGCGCACTGCTGCGCGTTGTTGCTAGACAGCGGCGCACCGGCCGCCAGTGCCGAAGCCCTCATGCGCTCGCGCTATACCGCCTTCGTGCTCGGCCGCGAAGACTACCTGCTCGCCACCTGGCACCCCAGCACGCGCCCGGCT
This sequence comes from Thauera sp. 27, assembly GCF_000310125.2. Taxonomy (NCBI): domain Bacteria; kingdom Pseudomonadati; phylum Pseudomonadota; class Betaproteobacteria; order Rhodocyclales; family Zoogloeaceae; genus Thauera; species Thauera sp. 27. The sequence goes on along the minus strand of NZ_AMXB01000029.1, from coordinate 29,521 downwards.
GCGCTCGACCTAGCCAATGAGCCGGCGGTACGCTGGATCGGCCTGCAGGTCAGGGACCATGTACGCTGCGCACCCGACCGCGCCGAGGTCGAGTTCGTCGCCCGCTACCGTATCGGTGGCCGCGCCCACCGGCTGCACGAGCGCAGCCGCTTCGTGCGTGTCGACGAGCGCTGGTACTACGTCGACGGAACCCTTTTCTGACCCGGACCTGCCCGCCATGAACCTCGAAAAAGTCATCTTCGGCTTCTTCATCGTGCTCGCTGCCACGCTCAACTTCGGTTTCGTGCTCGGCGACTTCGACAACCCCACCCACCATCACATCTACGAACTGTTCGCCGCCCTCGTGGTGAGCATGATCGCCACCGTGCTCAAGTTCGGCGATCGCACCCAGATCGGTGCCATCCACCTGTCGACAAGCCTGGTGGCCGACCTCCAGCTGGTGGCGGCGGCCATGGTGTGGGGCTACGCTGCCCACGTCTCCGCAGCAGGCGTGACACCGGAGGCCACGGCCAGCATCGTGTCGCTGTCCGCAGGCGCGCTGCTGGCCAACATGGTGTCGGTGGTCATCCTCATCGCCGAGACCATCATCCAGCGCCGCTGACTTGCTCCCGCCCGGATAACGGCCATGGAACCGCTCGCCCGCCACCACAGCGTCTTCTTCCTGATCATGCGGCGCATGCGCACACCGCTGATCATGCTGATCACGATCATGGCGATCTCGGTGCTCGGGCTCACGCTGGTACCCGGCGTGGACGACGACGGCAAGGTCACCTACCTGAGCTTCTTCCACGCCCTGTACTTCATGAGTTACACGGCGACGACGATCGGCTTCGGTGAGGTGCCCTACTCATTCTCCGACCAGCAGCGGCTGTGGGTGACCATCTCCATCTACATGTCGGTGATCGGCTGGGCCTACACGCTGGGCTCGGTGTTCAACCTGCTGTCGGACCGCAGCCTGCGCCAGGCCATATCGATGCAGCGCTTCGTGCGCGCGGTGCGCCGCCTGCGCGAACCCTTCTACCTGGTCGCCGGCTATGGCGAGACCGGCCGGCTCATCTGCCAGGCACTGGACCGCAAGGGCGTGCGCGCCGTCGTACTGGAAATCGACGACAACAAGGTGGGCGAGATCGACCTGCACAGCTACGCGCTCGACGTACCGGCAATCTGCGCCGACGCCGGCAACCCCGAAACGCTCAAGTATGCCGGCCTCACACACCCCCATTGCGCGGGCGTGGTTGCGCTCACCAACGACGACCAGACCAACCTCGCACTGGCCATCTCGGCGCGCCTGCTGGCGCCAAAGGTGCCGGCGGTATGCCGTGCCGAGCATCGCGCCACCTCGGCAAACATGGCCTCCTTCGGCACCCGCCACATCATCAACCCCTTCGAACGCTTCAGCGAGACGCTGGCGCTAGCGCTGCATGCGCCCAACGCTTCCCAGCTCATGGGCTGGCTCACCGGGCTGTCGGGCACGCGCTTCGAACGCCGGCGCGACCCGCCGCGCGGACACTGGATCATCTGCGGCCATGGCCGCTTCGGGCGCTGGATGGTGGATGCCATGGATGCCGAAGCGGTGCCGGTAACGATCATCGACATCGAGCCCAAGGGCGACGGCGTGCACCGCTGGGTGCAGGGCGACGGCACCGGCAAGGACGCCCTCACCGAAGCAGGCGTGACCACCGCCAGCGGTATCGTGTGCGGCACCAGCTCCGATGTCGACAACCTGTCGATCGCGGTGACCGCGCGCGAGCTCAACCCCGGGCTGTTCGTCATCCTGCGCCAGAACCACTACGACAACCGCGCCCTGTTCGATGCCTTCGAATCGGACATCACCGTAGTCCCGAGCCGCATCATCGCCCACGAATGCCTGGCCATCCTCAGCACACCGCTGCTCGCCCCCTTCCTTGCCGAGGTGCGCACGCGTGACGAGGACTGGTGCGGCGCCCACCTCGAACGCCTCACCACCCGCCTGGGCTGGACCGTGCCCGAGATCCGCAGCGAACGCATCAACCTCAGCCGCGCCCCAGCCCTCTACCGGCGCCTGATGCGCGGCGAGACTGTGACGCTGTCGATGCTGCTGCGCTGGCCGGTCGATCGCAGCGTGGCGCTGCACTGCGAAGTGCTATTCCTCGATCGCGACGACGACGACCACCTGCTGATGCCGGCCGCCAACACGCCAATCCGAGCCGGTGACGAACTGCTGCTCGCCGGTACCGCGGCCGCGCTGAACGATTTCCGGCTCATCGTCGGCAACGAGCACACGCTCAACTACGTGCTCACCGGCGAAGACCTGCCCGGCGGCTGGATCTGGGAGCGTCTCGCGCGCAGCAAGGCGCGAGCAAGCCTGCCCGCCCCGGCGAACGGCAGACCAAAGAGCAACGGCAGCTATCTGCCCTGAGCGCCCGCGGCGACCAGTACCACCTCCTCACCGCCCAGGCGCACGCGCTGCCCGGGCCTCAGCTTGGCGCGCTTGCGCGTCTCGCACACGCCATCCACCGCCACACCGCCCTGCTCGACCAGGGCATGCGCTTCACCCCCCGAGCCCACCAGCCCGCTCGCCTTGAGCAACTGGTCGAGCTGAATGTACTCCCCGCGCACTTCAAACTGCATCGTCATCGTATTCTCCACAAACGGTCGCCACTGTAGCCTGCGAGCCCGTTCCAACTCAATTGAATCCGGCCTGCCGGCCCGCGCCGCGCCCCCTGCAGGCGACGTGCGCTACGGGGCACCGCAGGAGCGACGCCAGTCGCGAGCCTTTTGCATTCTTCCATCCAACGCTGCTGCTACCATCACGTCCTCACGCCCTCCACCGCCTGCCGAACATGAGCTCCACAACGCCGCCCAGCGCCCCACCACCTGCCTCTCACGACCACCGCATCCCGGTCACCATCCTCACCGGCTTCCTCGGGGCGGGCAAGACCACCTTGCTCAACCACCTGCTCAAGCAGCCGCAAATGGCTGGTGCGGCGGTACTGATCAACGAATTCGGCGAGGTCGGCGTTGATCATCATCTGGTCGAGCAGGTCGACGAATCGGTCGTACTGCTCGACTCCGGCTGCATCTGCTGCAGCGTGCAGGGCGACCTGGTGAAGGCGCTCAAGGGCATCTTCATGCGCGCGCTACGCAAGGAGATTCCGCCCGTCACCCGCGTGCTGATCGAGACCACCGGCCTTGCCGACCCGGTGCCGGTGGTGCATACCGTGATGGAGGAACCCTTCATAGCCGAACGCTACCGCTGCGACGGCGTGATCACCGCAGTGGACGCCACCCATGCGATCACCCAGCTCGGCGACAACCGCGAGGCGGTGCGCCAGGTGGCGATGGCCGATCGCCTGCTGATCACGAAGTGCGACCTCGCCGACACCGCAACCCTGGCAGAGGTTGCAGCCCGCATCGCGACACTCAACCCGGGCGCGCAGCAGGTCGAGATCAGCCATGGCAGCATTGACCCGGATGTCGTGTTCGGCTGCGGGCTCTACGACCCTGGCGCCAAGTCGCCTGACGTCGCGGCCTGGCTTGGCGAAGAGCGGGTGCGCCATCAGCAGGCACGCAAGGCCGCACTTGCTGCGCCGCTGGCCTGGCGCAAGAGCGGCCAGCCGATCGTGGCGCCGACGGCGCCTGCCCGCCACGACGCGAACGTGACGAGCTACGTGCTGACCTTCCCCGAGCCGCTCAACTGGTTCGCCTTCTCGGATGCGCTCGGCCTGCTGTTGCAGGTCTACGGCGAACGCGTGCTGCGCATCAAGGGCTTGCTCAACGTCGCCGGCGACCCGCTGCCACGCATCGTCCAATGCGTTCAGCACTCGATCTACCAGCCCACGAGCCTGCCAGCCTGGCCCGACCAGCCGCCCTACGACGACCGCAAGAGCCGCCTGGTCTTCATCGTCCGCGAGCTGCCACGCACGGCAGTGGTCGAGCTCTTCTACAGCATCGGCGGGGTCGAGGCAGAGGCCGAACCCTCAGCCTGAAGGCTAGCACCGCTGATCACCATCCCCGCCACATGGGCGCCGATTGCCAGCGCCGAGGTCAGGCCGGGCGATTCGATGCCGTAAAGGTGCACCAGACCCGCCACGCCATGCTGCACCGGGCCGTCGATGCGGAAGTCGGCATCCGCCTCGCCCGGGCCGACGATCTTCGGCCGCACGCCGGCATAGGCAGGCTGCAGTCGCGCTGCATCGAGCGCGGGCCACCAGTCGCGGATGGCGCTGGCAAAGCGCTCCGCCCGCGCTGGATCGACATGGTAGTCGGGGAAATCGACCCACTCGACATCGGGCCCGAAGCGGGCCTGGCCGGCCAGGTCCAGGGTGAGGTGTACGCCCAGCCCGCCAGGCTCGGGGATGGGATAGACGAGATGCGAGAACGGCGCCTTGCCGGCATAGCCGAAATACACCCCGCGCGCATAGCAGGCCCGCGGCGCCTGCGCCGAGGCCGCGCTGCGGATGGCACGCCCCAGACCGACCGCCTCCAACCCGGCCGCATTGACCACCCAGCGCGCGCGCAGCTTCATCGGCGCGGTGCCGCCCACCTCGAGCACCACACCCCCATCCTCGGCAACCCCGCCAGTCACCGGGCTGCGCAGCACAAGCACGGCACCATGGCGCTCGGCATCGGCCAGCAGGGCGAGCATCAGGCCATGGCTGTCGATGATGCCGGTCGACGGCGACAGCAGCGCCGCATGTGCCTCCAGCGCCGGTTCGAGCGCTGCCAAGGCGCTGCCATCGAGCCGGCGCAGGTCGCCTACCCCGTTGGCGCGGGCACGCGCCGCGATCGCCTCGAGCGCATCGGTCTGGGCCGCCCGCGCGGCAAGCACAAGCTTGCCGCAGCGCACATGCGCGACCCCACGCCGCGCACAGTACGCGTACAGCATCTCCCGCCCGGCTACACACAGCCGGGCCTTCAGCGAGCCCGGCCGATAGTACAGACCGGCGTGGATGACCTCGCTGCTGCGGGCACTGATACCGCTACCGATACGGTCTTCACGCTCGATGACGAGCACCTCGCGGCCTGCTTCGGCCAAGGCCTTCGCGCACGCAAGCCCCACCACGCCGGCACCGATCACCACGACATCGACCTGCTCCATGGCCGCTTTTCTCCTTTGCCGGATCATCGCACAAGGTCAGTGACTCAAGCCGGTACGCGCTTGATGAATGGCTGACCGGCGCCACCCGCGAGCCTCCGCGTGTGCCCAGCCCAATGGTCGGAGCTTAACGCTCCATGTAGCATGCAGGGAACGACATCCCCCCCTTGGCCCAGACCACTCGCCCGCATGACCCGCACCGCCCGCCCTACCGCCATCGCGCCACCCCGCATCGAAGCATCCGCCAACGAAACGGACGCTCCCGGCGCAACGACAGCCGATTGTCCTATGGACGCGCTGCTGCAGCGTGCAGACCGCTGCAGCGCAGACGCCTTCGCGTGCGGTGCGCTGCAGCCCATTCGCACCGAGCAGACCTGGCTCGACGCCGAAGGCCTGCGCTTTTCCGTACGCTGGGTATCCTCGCTCGCACTCAAGGACCGCGCACGCGTCGACACCGTCATTCGCCGGCGCCCCGACTTCAACCCATTCCTGCCGCCTGAGCCCGCGCTGACGGTGGCAGCAATCGGCGAGCATCACCTCGTCGTGCTCAACAAGTTTCCGGTGATCGAGCGCCACCTGCTGATCGTCACCCGTGCGTTCGAGCCCCAGACGGCAGCACTGTCGGACTCCGACCTGCTCGCCCTCGCAAAGGTGCTGCGCGCACATGGCGGCTTGGGTTTCTACAACGGCGGACGCATTGCCGGTGCCAGCCAGGCGCACAAGCACTTGCAGTGGGTACCGTCGACCGCAGCTGCACTGACACCCTTCGTGCCGCGCTCCTGCCTCGATAGGCCCGGGTACGCGGTATGCAACCCCGCACTGCCCTGGGCACACGCGTTCGTCGGTCTGGAAGAGCACGCGTGGAGAGACGACACAGCTGCCGGCCAGAACCTGCGCGCAGCTCTCCAGACTGCCTGCGCAGCGCTTTCCATGCCCGCGCGCGCCCAATCGATGCCTGACTACAACCTGCTGGTCAGCCGCGAGTGCCTGCTGCTGGTGCCGCGCACGCAGGAGAAATGGCAGGACGTGTCGATCAACTCGCTGGCGTACGCAGGTTCCCTGTTCGTACGTGACCACGCCCAGATCGAGCGCCTGCGCGCTGCAGGTGCGCTTGCGGTGCTGGCCGCAGTTGGTCGGCCGGGGTGAGGCGCATTCCGTCAGGCTGCACGCGGCAGCGGCGACTGGGGCAATGGCGAGTGCGGCAGCGGCGGCAGGCCAATGGTGGCGCGCAGTTCATCGCACTTCGGGTTGGGCGTGCCGTCGTCGAAATAGACCGGAAACTCGCGACAGGGCGTCGGACGGTTTTCGTAGATGGTGCATGCGACCTGCTTGCCAACCTCGCCGGCGAGTGCTGAACAGCGCCGCGGCACCGTGTTGCTGCCCTTCATGCAACGCATCGTATGGTTGAGCTTCTCGGTCATGGCGGCGGGCACGAACCCACCGGGGGCATCGTCCGCCTCTGCCCAGTAGAACGAGATGCGGAAGTGGGTGCAGCAGATGCCGCAATCCAGGCAGGGGTTGAAACCTTCCATGAACCGTTTTCGCAGGAAATGAACATTGATCGGGGGCCGAGAGGCGCGCGGATTCTATCCCAACGGCCACACCGCGCAAGCCCCCGAGCACCTGATTAGTGCTTATCAATCAATGCCCTGCAAAACATTTTGCAGAAAGATTCAATCCTCCTGAGGCGCACCCTCCGCGCCGCAGCACTTCTTGTACTTCTTGCCGCTGCCGCAGGGGCAGGCGTCATTGCGCCCAGGCGTCGCGGCGGCGGGCTTGCGCGGCGCCTCGGTCGACAGGACCTCTGCCGTTGGCAGCCCCAGGTCGCGCCAGTGCGAGAACACGTCGTTGACCGTCTCGCCCACTGCACCGAGCCAGCCCAGACGGGTTTCATCATCGGCGCCCGCCGCGTCTTCCTCGCCCCAGGGCGCGAGCACCTCGTCGAGCGCCTCGCGCACGGCCTCCACCGCCTCCTCGTCCAGCCCTTCTTCCCAACCTTCAGGCCACAGGTCCAGACCCTGCGCAAAACCGTCGATCCAGGCCTCGCCCAGCTTCAGGCTGTCGCCTTCGGAGATGGCGAAGCAGAACGGCTCCCAGCAGGCCTCGTCGTCATCGTCCAGGCCGAGGGTGGCGAGCAACTCGTTGTGATAGGCTTTCACCAGACGGATCGCGCGCTGCAATCCGCTGCCCGAGCCGAAGCCGATCTCGTCGCCATGAGCCGACCAGACGCCGGGCATCCAGCGCTCGGGACCGATCGGCCGCGGCGACAGCAGAACGCCAGCGAGGTAGCCGTCCAGCATCTCGAGATCCATGCAGTCCTCCGGCACGACGTCGGAGGTCAGGATTTCCTCCAGCGCTTCGAAGTCCTCGTCACGCATGAGAGTGGGCTTGGCCGGGGGTACAGGCGTGTTCTCGGGGGTGTTTTCGGGCAGGTCGGTCATGGCAGTCTCCACAGGTCGGTACCAAGGGTGGCGCATGCAGCGCCGCCCGGCAAGTCAAAGATCCGTTACAGCGCCCGCAGTGATTGCGGCGGACGGCAGTTCGAGTACGAGCCGGTAAAGCGCCTGGCCGGAATCGCGATACTTGCGCTCGAAGGGCGTGAGCGGCTGGTCGGCCTCGAAGGTCTCCCACGACGGCGCACTGCCGAGTGCCACGCCGAGCGCACACGCGAACTCCTCGATATAGACCTGCCAGTTGCTGCGGCATTCCAGCACCCCGCCGGCGCGGACGATCCACGGGAACACCGGATGAGCGTGCCAGCGTCGCCCCAGGTGGCCGATCTTGGGCCAGGGATTGGGATACAGCAGGTAGTGGCGCGCCAGCCGCAGCCCGGCGGCGTCGAGCAGGCGCCAGTAGTCAACCAGGTCGGCGCGCACGAAGACCATGTTCCTGGGCAGCAGCGCATCCGGGTAGGGCTTGCGTCGCGACAGCCGGTCCTGGGACTGATCGACGCCGATCACCCAGTGGTCCGGGAACTGGCGGGCGATCTGGATGGTGCTGTGGCCCACGCCGCAGCCGGCGTCCAGGATGAGCGGCGCACGCCCGTCCCAGCCCGCCAGGCTGATGTCGAAGGCGGCGCGGTTGTACTCCGCGTAGGGCTTGCGAAAAGGCTCGGCGAGGTGCTTGCGCACACGCTCGGCGAGGGCATCGTGCACCGTCTGCTGGGCGCTCTGCGGGATACTGGAGTTGGCGTAGCTCATCGGCTGTCCTCGGCGAGGCACGTCGGTTCGGTCTGGGTCATGCGGCGATCGGCAGCAGGCGCTTGGCCTCAGGCAAGGCATCGGCAACGGTATCGGCCACGCAGCTCGCCTGCGCACCGAGCGGGACGCCGTGTCGCGCCATCACCGCTTCGATCTCGGCCAGCGCCTTGATGGGCCGGATGTCGGTGAAGAGGCGATCGGCCTGTGGGTAGTTGCGGGCGAGCAGGTGCAGCCACTGCTTGATGCGCCCGGACACGTGGCGCGGCTCGACCTTGCGCCGCACGCGGACGCGAAAATCCTCCAGCAGCATCAGCAACACCTGCCATTCGCGCGCGCGCTCGGCGGCGTCCGGCGCGTCCAGCCGCCCTGCGCGGATGCGCGCGGCGAGGAAGGGGTCAGCCACCGCGCCGCGCCCGATCATCACGCCCGGCACGCCAGCGACGGCGCGGCAGCGCACCCAGTCGGCGGCGGTCCACACCTCGCCGTTGGCCACGACCGGCACGTTCACCACATCGGCGATGCGCGCAACCCATTCCCAGTGCGCAGGCGGCTTGTAGCCCTGCACCTTGGTGCGCGCATGGACCACCAGGCCATGCACACCGCCTTCGACCAGGGCCAGCGCACACTCGCGCGCGCGGCCCGGGTCGGCAACCCCCAGGCGCATCTTGGCCGTGAGCGGCAGGTCAGGCGGCAGCACAGCCGCGAGCGCTGCGGCGATGCGATGCAGCAGTTCGGGCTCGTCGAGCAGCACGGCACCACCACGATGGCGGTTGACCGTGGGCGCAGGGCAGCCGAAATTGAGATCAACCCCGGCGGGCTCGAGCCGCGCCAGGCGCTCGGCGTTGGCCGCCATGCAGGCCGGGTCGGAACCGAGCAGCTGCACCCGCACAGGCACTCCGGCGCCCGTGCGGCTACCGGCATCCAGTTCGGGGGCGATGCGGCGAAAGTAGCGGTCGGGCAGAAGGCTGCCGGAAACGCGTACGAACTCGGTCACCGCGTGCTCGTAGCCGCCCACCCGCGTCAGCACCGCGCGCAGGACGTCATCGAGCAAGCCTTCCATGGGCGCGAGCAACAGCACCGCGGTCTCCTTGCCGCAGAGGCGGCAGCCGATCCGAAAGGGCGCGATTGTAATACCGCAGCCAGGCCCGCGCTGCGCATTTTCCTTGCATGGGTGTTGCGACTGTCGGATAATCCCGGATTCTTCACAACAGGGTGGTCACATCCGCCGCCCGCCAGCATCAGGAAACCACCATGAAAGCGGACATCCATCCCAAGTACAACGACGTCAACGTGACCTGCTCCTGCGGTAACACGTTCGTCACCCGCTCGACCCTGGGCAAGCCCGCCTACCACGTTGAAGTGTGCTCGGCCTGCCACCCGTTCTACACCGGCAAGCAGAAGATCGTCGACACCGCCGGCCGCGTCGAGCGCTTCCGCCAGAAGTACGGCAGCGTCCAGCGCGCCAGCTGATCCGGCACGCGCGGCGCCCGACGAGGTGCCGCACGCCTGAGCGCCCAAACGCGCCTCGGCAGCACAGAGCAGGCAGCTTCGGCTGCCTTTTTTGTGTCCGGCGCATACACAAGCGTGGCGCCCAAAGCCCCGGCGCAGCAGCGCTGCACAGTCCTGGCGGGCGTAGCGGGCGTAGCGCCCGCACCGCTCCCTCCGCCCACGCTGCCGGCATGTTTGCCAGCAATACAACTCACCCGCACAATGCGCGCATGATTCGCGAGCCCGCCACGCCCACCCTGTTCCAGCGCCGCATCTATGGCACCGTCGGCCTGACCGTGCTGATCGCGGCTTACCTGCTTGTCGGTCTCACCGTGCACGACCCCTGGCGCGGCGACGATGCGCGCTATTTCGGCCCCGTGCTGAGCATCCTGCAGGGCGAGTCGGCGCTGTTCCCGATGCTGGCTGGCGAGCCACTGACAGACTATCCGCCACTCTACTACTGGGTGGCAGCGGTGTTTGCCGCATTGGCTGGCGATCTGCTCACGGCACATGGCGCTGCACGCCTTGCGAGTGCGCTGTTCGTCGCAATCGCCATTTTCTTCACCGCACGCGCGGCAGAATCCCTGCATGGTCGGTCCAGTCGCACGCCAGCGGCCCTGCTAGCGCTCGGTACGCTCGGTCTCGTCCTGCATGCCCATGAGACTCAGCCTTTGCTGGCGGTGTTCGCGATGCTCGCACTGACTCTGAGCGGTCTGGCCGAACTGCCGCGGCGCCCCCTCGCCGGCGGCGTCACGGCCGGGCTGGGCAGCGGCCTTGCCTTCCTCGCCGGCGGCCTCGGCGGGCTCTTGATCACAGCGCCCTTGATGATGCTGGCGCTACTCAGCGCCGAATGCCGCCAGCCGCGCGCCAGCGGCGGACTGCTTGCCGGTCTGTGCCTGATGCTGGCCGTGTCGGGTGCCTGGCCACTTGCCCTGCACCTGAACGCCCCCGAACTGCTCAACCTGTGGCTGGGCGCCGAATGGCTGAGACTGTCGGCCGCAGCACTCGCCGTCGCGGAAACACCCCGCCTGCTCGAACTCGTCGGCTGGTTCCTGTGGCCGCTGTGGCCAGTCGCACTGTGGGGGCTGTGGCGCGCCCGCCGCCACCTCAGCTCTCTGCCCGCCCTGCTGCCGGTGCTCAGCCTCGCGCTGGGCCTGGGCTGGGTGGTCCTGTCCGGCGACCTGTCGCAGGCCAACATGCTCGCCCTGATTCCAGGTGCCGCCTTGCTCGCGGCAGTGGGGGTCGTGCAGCTGCGTCGCGGCGCAGCGAGCGCCTTCGACTGGTTCGCGCTGATGAGCCTGGCAGTATTCGGGATCCTGGTCTGGCTGGCGTGGAGCGCTCAGGCATTCGAGTGGCCGCCAGGGCTTGCCCGCCACGTTGAGCGCAATGCGCCCGACTTCGTCCTGCCACAGGAGCAATACCGCCTGATCGCAGGCGTGGCGATCACTGCGCTGTGGATCCTGCTCGTGGCGCGCCTGCCACGCAGCATCTCGCGAGCGCCTGCCAACTGGGCAATCGGCCTGGTCATGCTGTGGAGCCTTGCCGTGGTCCTGCTGATGCCGTGGTTCGACCATGGGCGCAGCTACCGCGGTGTGGTGCAATCGCTGGACATCGCCGTCCAGGGCGAACGCAGCGAACGGCCACTGAGCTGCATTGCCACCACCGGACTATCCGACGCGATGCGCACCTCGATGGACTATTACGCCGGGCTGCGCGCCGAACGTATCGTCGCAGGCAGTACGCCGTGCCCGCTGCTGCTGGTGCAGCTCGAGCGTCGCGAGGGCGCCGTCGAGCTCGCGCCCGAATGGGAGACAGTGTGGGAGTTCCGCCGTGGCGCCGGCAAGCGCCAGGAGAACTTCAGGCTGTTGCGGCGGAGGGAGTAGGACCGCTGCTCAGTCCAGGCGCAGGAAGTGATCGCGGTAGTGGCGCAACTCGGCAATCGATTCGTGGATGTCGGCCAGTGCGGTGTGTGTGCCGGCCTTCTTGACGCCCTCGTACACCTCCGGGCGCCAGCGCCTGGCGAGCTCCTTGACTGTGGACACGTCGAGGTTGCGGTAATGGAACCAGGCCTCCAGGCCCGGCATCCAGCGTGCAAGAAAACGACGATCCTGGCACACCGAGTTGCCGCACATCGGCGAACTGCGCGCCGGCACCCATTGCTGCAGGAATTCCAGCACCGTAGCCTCGGCCTCCGCCTCGGACACGGTCGATGCCCGCACCCGCGCCGTGAGGCCGGACTTGCCATGCGTGTTGCGGTTCCATTCGTCCATGCCGTCGAGCACGCTGTCGGGCTGGTGAACGGTGATCACCGGCGCCTCGGCGATGGTCTCGAGCTGCTCGTTGGTGAGCACGATGGCGATCTCGATGATGCGATCGCGATCGGGTTCCAGGCCGGTCATCTCCATGTCCAGCCAGATAAGGGTATTGGGGTCCTGTGCCATAATCGATGCGCCCTGTCGGTGCGTTGCCACGAAACAATCAAGGGGGCGATTGTGTCACAGTTCGCATGACTCGCTGCAGCCATGGCTCACCCTGGCGCAGCAATCGCAGGAGCGCCAGCCCGTGTTTCGAAGCTGGCGCCTCGCACCCCATGGCCGAACGCCCAGTCCTCGGCAGCAGGCCCGTTGTTCAACAGCCCCCCTCGCCTCCCCTGACCACCGATGAATGCATTCACCGCCCTCTTCGTCTGCGTCCTGCTGCTCGGCCTCGCCGCGCGGCTGGCGCTGATGCAGCGCCACAGGCACCACGTGCAGGCGCATCGCGATCGCGTGCCCGAGGCCTTTGCCGATGCCATCCCGCTCGCCTCACACCAGCGTGCGGCCGACTACACGGCAGCACGCGTCGGCCTCGGCATGCGCGACGCGGTGGCAGGCGTGGTGCTGGTCCTGGTGCTGACACTGGGCGGCGGATTGCAGTTCATCCATGACGCGTGGGCGCCACTGCTCGGTGCCGGCAGCCTGGCGCACGGTGTCTCCCTGCTGGCGACGCTGGGTGTGCTCGGCTGGCTGGTGGACCTGCCCTTCGTGCTCGCACGCACCTTCGGCATCGAGCGACGCTTCGGTTTCAATCGCATGACCCCACGCCTGTTCGTCACCGACACTGTCCGCCAGGGCGCACTCGCGGCCTTGATCGGCCTGCCCGTGCTTGCGCTGCTGCTATGGCTCGCGGGCGCAATGGGCGAACTCTGGTGGCTGTGGGTGTGGGCATTCTGGCTCGGCTTCAACCTGCTGGCGATGATCATCTGGCCCACCTTCATCGCGCCTCTCTTCAACACCTTCACGCCGCTAGCCGACTCCGCGCTCAAGGCACGCGTCGAAGCCCTGCTGACGCGTTGCGGCTTCCAGTCCAAGGGGCTGTTCGTGATGGACGGCTCACGGCGCTCGGCGCATGGCAATGCCTATTTCACCGGCTTCGGTGCCGCCAAGCGCATCGTCTTCTTCGACACCCTGCTCGCCAAGCTCAACGCAGACGAAGTCGAAGCCGTGCTCGCCCACGAACTCGGACACTTCCGTCACCACCACATCATCAAGCGCCTGGCCGTGCTTGCACCGACCAGCCTGGTCCTGCTCGCCCTGCTGGGATGGCTCGCGAGCCAGCCCTGGTTCTTCACCGGACTGGGGACTTCGGCAAACGACATGGCGACCGCACTGGCCCTGTTCTTCCTCGTGCTGCCTGCCTTCACCTTTCCGCTCGCTCCGGTGCTCAGCCACATGTCGCGCAGGCACGAGTTCGAGGCCGACGCCTACGCGGCGAAGCAGACGCGCGCATCGGATCTCGTCGCAGCGCTGGTCAAGCTCTACCGCGACAATGCCTCGACGCTGACGCCTGACCCCCTGTATTCGCGCGTGTTCGACTCGCACCCGCCCGCGGTGCTGCGCGTGGCGCGCCTGCAGGCATTGCCGCACTGAATCGTGGACCTCCTGGCCGAGGGCGAATACCATCGCGCCCGGTTCCACAACAAGCACAGCGACAGGTTCGAGTGAGAAAACGCGTCCGGCCCGGCGGTGGCCAAGAACATGGGGTGGATGGCGTGATCGTCGCCGCCTTTGGCCGCCACTACGAAATCGACACGCCCGAAGGACGCCTGCGCTGCTATCCACGCGGCAAGAAGAGCAGCTTTGCCTGCGGCGACGAGGTACAAGTCCTGCCCGGGGGTGACGGCCAGGGCGTGATCGAGGCGCTGAGACCGCGCCGCAACCTGTTGTGGCGATCGGATGCCTTCCGCGAGAAGCTGATCGCCGCCAACCTCAGCCACATCGTCATTGTCGTCGCAACCGAGCCGGGCTTCTCGGATCTGCTGGTGTCGCGCTGCATTGCCGCCGCCGAGAGCCAGGAAATCACGCCGCTGGTGGTCCTCAACAAGGCCGACCTGCATGAACGTTTGCCTGCTGCACGCGCCCAGCTGGAACCCTTCGCGCGCCTCGGCTACGAGGTGATCGAGGTTTCTGCCCTGGAGGGTGCGGATCTGCTGCGCAAGCGCCTCGCAGGATTGCGCGCGATCTTCGTCGGCCAATCGGGCATGGGCAAGTCCACCCTGACCAACGCGATTGTCCCCGAGGCCAACGCCGCCACTCGGGAAATCTCGGCCGCGCTCGACTCCGGCAAGCACACCACCACCTTCGCCCGCCTCTATCCACTACCGCCGGCGCAGGCTGGCGTGCCTGCCGGCTGGCTCATCGACAGCCCTGGGCTGCAGGCTTTCGGGCTTGCGCACCTTTCAGCCGAGGACCTCGCCGAAGCCTTCGTCGAGTTCCGCCCTCATCTAGGCCAATGCCGCTTCCGCGACTGCCGCCACGAGGCAGAGCCAGGCTGTGCGCTGCGTGCCGCCCTCGAGTCCGGTGCAATCCACCGCCGACGCTGGGAACACTACCGCAGCATTCGCGAAGAGATCGCCGCCGCACGTAGGCTCAATCCGGGCTGGTAGTCCTGACGGGAGCGGCCCAGGGCTGGCGCGGCGGGCCTGATGATCAGGCTTCGAGCAGAAAGCCCCGCACCACCTCGATCTGCGCCGGATCCATCAGCATCGGCGCGTGCCCCACCCCGGTGAATTCGACGGTGCGCGCCCGCGGCCCTCGCGTACCCATTGCCTCGAAGACGTCGGCCGCGAGCAGATCGGACTGCGCACCGCGCAAGGCCAGGGTCGGGCAGCGCACGCCCTCGTACACGGGCCACAAGTCGATATCGGCATCGATCGGCCCGGCGCGGAAGGCATCGCCCAGCCCTGGGTCATACACAAAGGCGAAGCCACCGCCTTCGCCGCCAACCGGCCGCACCGAGTATTGCGTGAGGTGGCGCCACTGCGCATCGCTGAGCGGTCCGAACGGCGCGCTCACCTCGCGGATGTAGGCCTCGGCCGCCTCCATGGTCGGAAAGCGCGGCGTCATGCCGACGTACTGAGCAATGCGCTCGAGCGCCACGCGGGTGATTACGGGACCGACATCGTTGAGCACCAGGCGGCTGATCGGCGTATGCGGCTGGCTGGCGAGCAGCATGCCGATGATGCCGCCCATCGAAGTACCGACCCAATGCACCTCCTCGACATCCAGGCGCGCGATCAGCGTCACCATGTCCGCCACGTACACGGGAAAGCCGTAATCGGACTTGACCCCCAGCCAGTCGCTGCGCCCGCGCCCAACCACGTCAGGACAGACGACGCGGTAGTCGTCGGCCAGCGCGCGCGCCAAGTCGTCGAAATCGCGGCCGTTGCGCGTCAGTCCGTGGACGCAGAGCAGTACGCGCGGGTTGGCGGGGTCGCCCCATTCGGTGTAGGCCATGCGGTGCAGGCCATGCGGCCCGAGGCACTGCACACGACGCTCGCGCAGGTTGTGCCGCGAACCTGCACCGAGGGTGGACGCGGCGAACAGGGGGCTCGATGTAGTCATGGCAGCAGGCAGATCCCGTGTTATCGGCAGTGACCCAAGTCTAGCCCGAATGCGGCTGAGGCTGCGACTGTCGCTGACGGCACTCAGCGCCCATGCCAGTATCGCGTCCGTTCGGTGCGCTCAGCCCTGATGCTGACGCGCTCGCCGCCACGCGCCGGGAACGCCGCCGTCACCGCGCCCTGGCTGTCGGTACGCCAGTTGCGTGTACCCGCCTGCGCCCAGCGCGCCAACACCTCGGGATGCGGATGACCAAAGGCGTTGCGCCGCCCCGCCGAATGGATCACGTGCTCAGGCGAGGTCGCTGCCACGAACGCCTGCGAAGACGAACTGCGGCTGCCATGGTGAGGGCTCAATACCACGTCGCTCTCCAAACCCTCGCGCTCGAGGGCGATCAGTTGTGCCTCCGCGTTGCGTCCGATGTCGCCGGTAAGCAAGAGCGCGCCCCCGGGGCCAAGCACTCGCAGCACGCAGGAGTTGTCATTATCGTGGCGTGACGAGCCAGCAAGCGCCGCCTCACCACCCGGATGCAGTACCTCGAAACGGACGCCATCCCATTCCCATGCCTGGCCGCGCTGGCAACGCCACGCCGTACCCGCCGCGCCTGCCTGGGCTGCCCAGGCTGCTCCCCAGCGTGCATCGGCGTCATGTGGACCGGCAAGCACGGTGCCCACCGACGTTGCCTCAAGGAGGCTCGAAGCACCGCCGACATGATCGATGTCATCGTGTGAAAGCACGAGCAGATCGAGCGCGGCAACGCCGTGCGCGCGCAAGTAGGGCAGGATGACACGGCTACCCGCGTCGGCGCTCATGCCGTAAGCAGGACCGGCATCGAACAGCATGTCGTGGCGGTGCGTCTGTACATGCACCGCCAAGCCCTGGCCGACATCGAGCGTGCGGGCTACGAAAGCACCTGGCTCCGGCCGCGGGGGTGCCCACAACGCCAGTCCGGCAAGCAGCGCCGGCGCCGCCAGACGCCCGGGGGTCGCGCGTGGCAACAACAGCATGGCGACGGCGAGCGCCCCAGCGGCAATCAGCCATGGCGGCGGCCGGGCCTGCTCCCAGAGCGCGTGTTCGAGCTCGGCAAGCGGCCGCACGACATCCATCATTATCACGGTGGCGCCATGTGCCAGGACGAACAGACCATCGACCGGCACGATCAGCGCGAGCAGCACGAGCGGCGCGATCACGAAGCTCACCGCCGGGATGGCGACCAGATTGGCCAGCGGCGACACGAGCGGGAAGGACTGAAACAGGGCGAGCAGCGCAGGCGCCAGCGCAAAGCTGATCGCCAACTGCACGCGCAACGCGGCGCGCCATCCCGAAGGCGGGCGGACGCGACCACCGAGCACGGCCAGGATGACCGCCACCGCCGCAAACGACATCCAGAACCCGGCCGACAGCACGGCCCACGGGTCGGCCACCAGCACCACCAGCAGCGCTGCCGCCAGCACGCGCGAAGCTGCCAGCCTGCGGCCGGAAAGCAGCGCCAGTACCGCCACCGCCAGCATCAGCCAGGCCCGCAGCACCGGCAGGCCAAGCCCGGCCAGCAGTGCATAGGCGCTTGCCCCCGCAAGGGCTGCCAAGGCGCGCGCCTTGTGCACCGGCAGACGCAACGCCAAGCCCGGAGCCCGCCGCCACGCCAGGCTGCACAAGCCGCCACACAGCAGGCCGACCAGGCTGACGTGCAGCCCCGACACCGCCACGAGATGGCCGATGCCGGTATTGCGGAATACGGTCCAGTCGGCCTCTGCAATTGCGCGCTGGTCGCCCACGGCCAGTGCGGCGAGCACGCCGGCATGCTCGCCCTCCGGCAATGCGGCGAGAATGCGTTCGCGCACGACCCCGCGCTGACGGTGCACCCATTGCATTACGCCGCCTGGCGCAGCGTCGAGCAATTCGGCATCCGCACGTACGTAGCCGGTCGCACGAATGGCGCGCTCGAGCAGCCAGCCCTCGTAGTCGAAACCATGCGGATTGGCAAAACCATGCGGGGGCCTGAGGCGGACCACGAAATGCCAACGCTCGCCGGCCTGCAAGGCCGGAAGGGGGTTCGGCGCACGACGGTTTTCGTACCACGACAACTGGATGCGAGCGGGCACACCTTCCGGCGCGGCGTCGGGCTCGAACACGAATCGCCAGCCGCCGGCCAAGGGTTGCGGCAAGCCGGTGATGCGCCCGGCCACCGAGATATCCTGCCCTTCCAGCGTGTGGGCGAGGGCATCGGCCATGCGCCACTCCGCACGCTGCGCCGCCCACGCGAACCCCGTCGCACATGCCATCGCCACGACACAGGCAGCGACGGCGTAGCGCCCCGCCCAGCCCCGGGCGCTCGCGCCGAACAGCGCCCCGAGCAGCACGCACGCAAGTGCAATGCCCGCCGCTGCAGGCCCGGCATCGAGCGTGCTGCGGGTTTGAAGCAGGCACACGCCTGCCAGGAAACCCAACGCGACCATCCTCATGACATCGTATGATGCCAAAAGCATTGCTTGCTGCCTATCCGCAGCGAAACCTGTGGTGACAATCGGCAGCCTACATCAGCCGGGACACAAGGGCCCGGACGGCTGCCGAACTGCTAGACTGCGCCGCCGTCCAAGAACCCTGCGCCAGCAAGACAAGTCCATGCGCAAGCGTCTCAAGCGCCTCCTGCCCGATCACCAGACCATCAGCGCAAACCGCTGGCTGCGCCCGTTCGCATCCACCCTGCTGCATCCGCGCCTGTGGCACCTGAACCGCCATTCCGCCGCGGGCGCGGTAGCCGTGGGCCTGTTCTGCGGCCTTGTCCCCGGCCCGCTGCAGATGCTCAGCGCTGCGCTCTTCTGCGTGGCCTTTCGGGTCAATTTGCCGCTCGCCTTGCTGACGACGCTCTACACCAACCCGATCACCATCGTGCCCCTGTATGTGCTGGCCTTCGGGATCGGCAGCCTCATCACTGGCAACGGGGACATTGCGTTTGCTCCACCCCCCGAACTCGCCAGCCTGAACCCGGCGACCTGGATCAGCGATCTGCTCGCGTGGACGACAAGCCTGGGCAGACCCCTGTTCATCGGCCTGGTGGCACTCGCGGCGGGCTTGTCGATCGTGGGCTACCTGGGCGTGCGCTGGAGCTGGCGCTACTGGCTTTTGCGCCAGTGGGCTCAGCGCAAAGCCCGGCGCGCAAGAACGGGAGGCGCCGCTCCGCGCTGAGCACGGCAACAGCGCCTCCCGCGACGGCACTATTCGAGCCGGCCATCACTCAGCCGCAAGGTGCGCTGGGCGCGTGCGGCGAGCGCTTCATCATGGGTGACGATGACGAAGCTGGTCGAGAAGCGCTCATTGAGCGACAGCATCAGCTCGAACACCGCACCCGCAGTTCGCCTATCGAGGTTGCCTGTCGGCTCGTCGGCGAGCACGCAGGCCGGCTCGCTCACCAGGGCGCGAGCGATCGCCGCACGCTGGCGCTCGCCACCGGACAGTTCGCCCGGCGCGTGATCGAGGCGATGACCCAGGCCGACCTCGGTGAGCATCCTGGCCGCACGCGCCTCGGCCTCCTCGCGGGCGATACGGCGGACGTAAAGCGGCATGGCGACATTCTCCAGCGCGCTGAACTCGGGCAGCAGGTGATGAAACTGGTACACGAACCCTAGCGCAGCGTTGCGCAACCGGCCGCGCGCGGTTTCCGACATGCCCGAGAAATCCTGCCCCATCAGGCTGACCTTGCCGGCACTGGGTACGTCCAGCCCGCCGAGCAGATGCAGCAGCGTGCTCTTGCCCGAACCCGAGGCGCCGACGATGGCGACGCGCTCGCCACGTTCGATGCGCAGATTCACGCCGTCGAGCACCTTCACCGCATCGGCACCTTCACGGAAGTGCTTGCTCAGGCCTTCGCAGGCCACCACCGACGAAGCCGCCGGCATCATCACGGGATCACTCATAGCGCAGGGCCTCCGCCGGGTTCACCCGTGACGCGCGCCAACTAGGGTAGATCGCCGCCAGCAGGGTGAGCACAAAGGACACGGACACGATGCTGACCACGTCGGACGTCAACACCTTCGATGGCAACTCGTCGATGTAGTACACCTCCTTGTTCCACAGCGTAGCCCCGGTCACCGTCTCGAGCGCGGGGATCACCACATCGAGGTTGCCGGCGATGGCAAGCCCGCCAGCGACGCCGGCCAGCAGACCGACGACACCGATGATCGAGCCCTGGAGCACGAAGATGGTCATGATCGAGGCCGGGCTCGCACCCAGGGTGCGCAGGATGGCGATGTCGGCATACTTCTCCTGCACTGCCATGACCAGCGTGGATACGATGTTGAAGGCGGCCACCGCGACAATCAGGAACAGGATCAGCGTCATCATCGTCTTCTCGAGCGCGACGGCGCGGAAGAAGTTGGCATGGCTGCGCGTCCAGTCAGCCACGATCAGCCCGGGCTCGCTGATCATCAGCGCCAGCTCGCGGGCCACACGGGGCGCGGCAAACAGATCGTCGAGCTTGAGCCGCACGCCACTCACCGCATCACCGAGCCGATACAGCGCCTGGGCATCGGCGACATGCACCAGGGCAAGGCCGGAGTCGTATTCGTACATGCCAGCCTCGAAGATGCCCACCACCTCGAACTGCTTGACGCGCGGCAGCACCGCGGCTGGAGTGACCAGCCCCTGAGGCGCGATCAGTGTCACCTTGTCGCCCAGTTGCACGCGCAGGGCAAATGCGAGGTCGCGCCCGAGCACGATGCCGAAGCGCCCGGCTTGCAAGGCGTGGAAGTCGCCACTCTGCATGTAGCCGCCGAAGTCGGCCACCTTGTCTTCCTCGCTCGGAATGACCCCGCGCACGACGGTGCCGCGTACTGCATCGTCAAAGGACAGCATGCCCTGCTCCTGCACGTAGGGCGCGGCCGCGCGCACCGACGGGTGCTGCATGCTCTCCTCTGCGACCTGTTGCCAGGTCTCCAACCCCTCGCCCCGGCTCTGCACCTGGATATGGGAGGCAACCCCCAGGATGCGGGTGCGCAACTCCTCCTGGAAGCCGTTCATGACCGACAGTACGACGATCAGGGCCGCAACCCCGAGCGCGATGCCAAACATGGATACGAGCGAGATGAAGGAGATGAAACGGTTGCGCCCCTGCGCGCGCTTGCGCGAGCGCGTGTAGCGCATGCCCACGAGAAATTCATAACGCATGGAATTCAGGTATCCTCAGCCCGGTTCGGACAAGCCCGGCATTGTGCCCGCCCTTGGCCTGCAGCGCGACACCAAAGCGCATGCGAATGTAAGTCGGGGCACTTGCCGCCAAGCCCGGCAGCGCTGCAGCCTGCCGGCCACGACGCTGGCAGGCGCCCGAAATTCGTGAAACACTGATCGGTAACGACAGCGCAGGAAACGTCGCCCCATGCCGCCAGAAGCGAATGCTCCGCAAGGCCGCACCCCGGGACTGCTCGACCGCAGTGCCGCCGCGTGGCTTGCCTTGGGCGTGAGCTGTGCGCTGACCATCGCACTGGCGCAGTACGTGGCTACCCATCTCGACACGCGGGCCCAGGACCGCTTCATGATCGGCACGGAAGTGGCGCGCAACCAACTCCTGTCGCGCATGCGCGCCTACGAGCAGGTCTTGCGCGGTGGCGCGGCGCTGTTCGCGGCGAGCGAGCATGTCGACCGCAAGGAGTGGCACGACTACGTCGCTGCACTCGACCTCGACGATGGATTGCCAGGCATCCAGGGCATCGGTTTTGCCGAGGTGATCCCTGCATCCAGGCTCGATGAGCACCATGCCGCAGTGCGCAGCGAGGGCTTTCCGGGCTACAGCGTCCACCCGCCGGGCGCGCGCGACCCCTACACGAGCATCGTCTACCTCGAGCCGTTCATCGACCGCAACCTGCGTGCCTTCGGCTACGACATGTACTCGGAGCCGGTGCGGCGCGAGGCGATGTCGCGCGCGCGCGACAGTGGCCAAGCCGCGCTATCGGGCAAGGTGACGCTGGTCCAGGAGGACGGCCGGAACACTCAGCCCGGCTTCCTGATCTATCTCCCCGTTTTCGATCGCCAGATCGACACCCGTGATGTCGTGGGGCGACGGACCGCACTGCTCGGCTATGTCTACAGCCCATTTCGTGCGCACGACATGATGCGCAGCATCTTCGCCGACGGCCTGCGCAACGCCATCGTCGAGCTCTTCGACCACCACCCCGACGACGCCAACCTGCTGTTCGCCTCTGCCCCAGCGCGCTACGACGCACGTCACACGGTGACGCATGCGGTGGAGGTCGGGGGCCGCAACTGGGTGGTGCGCTTCAGCAGCACGGCGGCTTTCGAGGCCGACTCCCAAAGTGCGGAACCAATGTTGATCCTCGTCGGCGGCTCGGCACTAGGGGTGCTGCTGTTCACGGTATTGCGTACCAACGCAGTCCACCGTCGGCGCATGCAGGCCGCGGCAAACAGCCTTGCCGCCAGCAGGGACGAGTTCCGCGCCCTGGTCGAGAACGTACCTGGCGTGGTTTTCCGCTGCCAGGTCGGCGTCCCCTGGCCCGTGATCCACATCGGCCAGAGCGTCGAGGCGCTGACTGGTGCCACGGCGGATGAGTTCGTCTCCGGAGCGGTGTCGTTCGCCGACTTCATCGAGCCCGAGGACATCCTTCGCATCGAGCAGGCCATCCGCGACGCCGCGGACAAGCAGACGAGCTACGAGGTGGAATACCGCATGCTCGGTCGTGACGGAGCGGTGCGCTGGGTCAGCGAGCGCGGGCGGGTGCACGCCGATGCGCTGGGTCGAGACCTCTGGCTCGACGGGGTGATCGTCGACATCAGCGCGCTCAAGCACGCCGAGGAAACCATGCGCAGCCTCGCCTTCGTCGACACGCTCACCCAACTCCCCAATCGCCGCTTCCTGCTCGACCGGCTGCGGCAGGGCCTTGCAAACAGCCGGCGCCACGGCCACCACGGCGCGCTGCTGTTCGTCGACCTCGACCACTTCAAGGCGGTGAACGACGCCCACGGCCACGAAGCCGGCGACGAGTTGCTGTGCGAGGTCGCCAGCCGCCTGCGCCAATGCGTACGCGAGGGCGACACGGTCGCACGCCTGGGCGGGGATGAATTCGTGATCATGCTCGAGGACCTGGGCGACTCCAGCACGGAGGCCTTTGCCAAGGGCACCGTCATCACCGACAAGATCCTCGCCGCGCTGAACCAGCCTTTCGAAGTGGGTTCCGCGACGCTCCAGAGCACGCCAAGCATCGGCCTGACCTGCTTCAGCGGCGAGGACGACAGCGCCGAGTCGCTGCTGCGCCGGGCCGACGCTGCGATGTACCGCGCCAAGGCGGGCGGGCGCAACCGCGTCGAGACCAGCGCGGCATCGGCACTCGCACTGCCAGCCGGCCAAGGAAGCGCCCGCTCCTAGCGCGCCCCCCGCCGGTCAACGGCCTTACGGCCTTTCGCGGACGATCGGCACGTCCCGGGTGCCGGCTTGCGCGTTGCAACGCTCGCCTGGTTGGCAACCGGCTGATGCCGCGGCACAAGGCAATTGGGCCCGTTGCCGATGAGTTCGGCGCGCCCCATGCGCATCAAGCCTTCGCGCAGGATCGGCCAGTTCTCCGGGTCGTGCCAGCGCAGGAAGGCCTTGTGCAGCTTGCGGATCTTGCCAGCACGCGCGGTCTCGACCACTTCGGAGTCGGCCGACACCTTTTTCAGCGGGTTCTTGCGCGAGTGATACATCGTGGTCGCCATCGCCATCGGCGTGGGCAGGAAGGTCTGCACCTGATCGAGGCGGAAGTTGTGCTTCTTCAGCCATAGCGCCAGGTTGAGCATGTCCTCGTCGGTCGTCCCCGGATGGGCAGCGATGAAGTACGGCACCAGGTGCTGCTTCTTGCCAGCCTGCGCCGAGAACTTCTCGAACATGCGGGCGAACTCCTCGTAGGCACCGATGCCCGGCTTCATCATCTTGGCGAGGGTGTTCTCCTCGGTGTGCTCGGGCGCAATCTTGAGCAGGCCGCTGACGTGATGGGTGACGAGTTCCTTGACGTACTCGGGCGAGCGCACTGCCAGATCGTAGCGCAGGCCCGAGCCGATGGTGATGCGCTTGACGCCGGGCACGGCGCGCGCCTTGCGGTAGAGTTCGACGAGCGAGCTGTGGTCGGTGTTCAGGTTCTCGCAGATGCCCGGGTACACACAGGACAGGCGTCGGCAGTTTTCCTCGATCGCCTTGCTCTTGCACGCCATCCGGTACATGTTGGCCGTGGGCCCGCCAAGATCGGTGATGTGGCCCTTGAAGTCAGGCGACTTGTCGCGGATCTCCTCGATCTCGTGGATGATCGATTCATGCGAGCGGCTCTGGATGATGCGGCCCTCGTGCTCGGTGATCGAACAGAAGGTACAGCCACCGAAACAGCCGCGCATGATGTTGATCGAGAACTTGATCATGTCCCAGGCCGGGATGCGGGCACTGCCATAGCTCGGGTGCGGCGCACGCGCGTAGGGACGACCGTAGACGAAATCCATCTCGGGCGTGGTGAGCGGCACCGGCGGCGGGTTGATCCACACGTCACGCGCGCCCGGCCCCTCGCCATGACACTGCACCATGGCACGCGCGTTACCCGGATTGGACTCGAGGTGGAACACCCGCGAGGCGTGCGCGTACATCACCGCATCGTCCTTCACCTGCTCGTAGGACGGCAGGCGGATTACCGTGTGGGCACGGTCGGCGCGGCGTGCGGCGACACGCTCTGCCGCGGGTACGATGCGCACCGGCTGGGCGCCGTCCACCGTCGGCTTGGGCGCAGCCGCCGCCGGCTCCATCGCGTAGGGGTCGGGGTGAGTGTCGATGCGCCCTGGCCGATCCAGCGCCAGTGAATCGGTTTCGTGCCACTCGTCGGACGGGCGCCAGCCCGGCTTGACCATGAAGGCGGTGCCGCGCAGATCGCGAATCGAGTCGATCGCCTCGCCCGCCGCCATGCGCTGGGTGAGCGCCACCAGCGCACGCTCGGCATTGCCGAAGAGCAAAATGTCGGCCTTGGCGTCCGGCAACACCGAGCGCCGCACCTTGTCCGACCAGTAGTCATAGTGCGCGATCCGGCGCAGCGAGGCCTCAATGCTGCCAATGACGATCGGCGTACCCGGGAAAGCTTCCCGGGCGCGCTGCGCATAGACCGTCACCGCGCGGTCGGGCCGCTTGCCAGCCTCGGCATTCGGCGTGTAGGCGTCCTCGGAGCGGATCTTGCGGTCCGAGGTATAGCGATTGACCAGCGAATCCATGTTGCCGGCGGTGATGCCGAAATACAGCCTTGGCCGGCCCAGCGCACGGAAGGGCTCGGCCGACTGCCAGTCGGGCTGGCTGATGATGCCGACCCTGAAGCCATGGGCTTCGAGCAGGCGCCCGACAAGGGCCATGCCGAAACTGGGGTGGTCGATATAGGCATCGCCCGTCACCAGGATCACATCGCATTCGTCCCAGCCGAGCGCGTCCATTTCCTTGCGCGACATGGGCAGGAAAGGCGCGGCGGCGCCACTTTCGGCGGCGGGCAGAATGCTGGGAGCGCCTGCGGGCAAGGCGGGCGGAGGGGCAGCAGGAGGCAGGGAGCGAACTGTTTGACGCATGATGGGCGCCATTGTATCGACACCCGGCCACGCTGGCCGCAATCACGCCCACACAATCACGCAATCGCGGTTGATCTTCGCGCGCTGCCTGTTGCACTATCCGGCCCCTCCCCCTCTCCAGCGCCTAGAGGCCGTATTCCGCCCATGCTTCCCCCGATCGAACATCGCATCGCCGACGAGCTCGGTGTCTCACCGCGCCAGGTCATCTGCGCAGTCCAGCTCCTCGATGACGGCGCCACCGTGCCCTTCATCGCCCGTTACCGCAAGGAAGTCACCGGCGGCCTGGACGACACCCAGCTGCGCACGCTGGAGGAGCGACTTGGCTATCTGCGCGAACTCGAAGACCGGCGCGCTACCGTGCTCGCGTCGATTGACGAGCAGGGCAAGCTCACCGCCGAACTGCGCGCCGAGGTCGAGCACGCCGACACCAAGCAGCGCCTCGAAGACCTCTACCTGCCCTACAAGCCCAAGCGTCGCACCAAGGCCCAGATCGCGCGCGAGGCCGGCATCGGCCCGCTTGCCGAAGCCCTGCTCGCCGACCCCACCCTGACGCCCGAGGCCGAGGCCGGGAAATACCTGAATGCCGAGGCTGGCTTCGCCGACACCAAAGCGGTGCTCGACGGCGCGCGCCAGGTCCTGATGGAGCACTTTGCGGAGGACGCCCGCCTGCTTGGCGAGCTGCGTGGCTGGCTGCACGAGCATGGACAGGTACGATCGAGCGTGATCGAGGGCAAGGAGAACGAAGGCGCCAAGTTCCGCGACTGGTTCGACTTCGCCGAGCCGATTGCGACCATGCCCTCGCATCGCGCACTGGCGCTGTTGCGCGGGCGCAACGAGGGCGTGCTGCGCCTTGCACTCGACGTCGACCGCGACGACCCTGACGCCCCGCACCCCTGCGAGGGGCGCATTGCGGTGCACTTCGGCATTCGCAACCAGCGCCGACCGGCCGACCGCTGGCTCGCCGAGACTGCACGTTGGGCGTGGAGCGTAAAGATCTCCATCCACCTCGAACTCGAGTTGATGAGCGAGCTGCGCGAGCGCGCCGAGGAAGAGGCGATCCGTGTCTTCGCGCGCAACCTCAAGGATCTCCTGCTTGCAGCACCGGCTGGCACGCGTGCAACCATCGGCCTCGACCCGGGCATTCGTACCGGGGTCAAGGTCGCGGTGGTCGATGCCACCGGCAAGGTGGTCGACACGACCACCGTGTATCCCTTCGAGCCGCGCCGCGACCGCGAGTCCTCGATCGCCACCATCGCCGCGCTGGCGAAAAAGCACGGTGTCGAGCTGATTGCCATCGGCAACGGCACGGCCTCGCGCGAAACCGACGCGCTGGTCGCAGAACTGATGAAGCGCCACCCCGAGCTGCGCCTGACGAAGATCGTGGTATCCGAGGCCGGCGCATCGGTGTATTCGGCCTCGGAGCTCGCCGCACGCGAGTTCCCCGAGCTCGACGTCAGCCTGCGTGGTGCCGTCTCGATCGCCCGTCGCCTTCAGGATCCGCTTGCCGAACTGGTCAAGATCGACCCCAAGTCGATCGGCGTCGGCCAGTACCAGCACGACGTCAACCAGGGCCGGCTGGCCAAGAGCCTGGATGCGGTGGTGGAAGACTGCGTGAACGCGGTCGGTGTGGACGTCAATACCGCCTCGGCGCCGCTGCTCGCACGCATCTCGGGGCTCAACGCCACGCTGGCCGGCAACATCGTCGAGTATCGCAATGCCAAGGGGCCGTTCCGCAGCCGCAACGCGCTCAAGGACGTACCACGCCTTGGCCCCAAGACCTTCGAGCAGGCCGCGGGATTCCTGCGCATCCCGAGTGGCGACAACCCGCTCGACGCCTCGTCTGTGCACCCGGAGGCCTACCCGGTGGTCGAGCGCATTCTCGCCAAGGTGCAGAAAGGCGTGCGCGAGCTGATGGGCAACGGCAGCTTCCTCAAGAGCCTGAAGCCGGCGGAGTTCACCGACGAGCGCTTCGGCCTGCCCACGGTGCAGGACATCCTCGCCGAGCTCGAGAAACCCGGCCGCGACCCGCGCCCCGAGTTCCGCACCGCCACCTTCCGGGAGGGTGTGGAAACGCTCAAGGACCTCGAGCCCGGCATGCTGCTCGAAGGCGTGGTCACCAACGTGACCAACTTTGGCGCCTTTGTGGACATCGGCGTGCATCAGGACGGCCTGGTCCACATCTCCGCGCTGTCGAACACCTTCGTCAAGGACCCCCACAGCGTGGTCAAGGCCGGCCAAGTCGTAAAGGTAAAGGTGCTCGAAGTGGACATCCCGCGCCATCGCATCGCCCTGACCATGCGGCTCGGGGACGAAGCGACGCCCAAGCGCAACGAGCCTGGAGCAAGACGGCACGACGCCACGCCACGCCGTGGCGACAGCGCCCCGGCGATACGCGCCGACCAGCGCCCGCGCACCAATGACGGCCGTCGTGCCCCCGCCCAGGACAAGACGGCTGGCCGCCAGGACGCATCACGCGCAGCGACCGGTAACGCCCTTGCCGATGCCTTCGCCCGCGCCCGCAACGGCAAGTAGTCAAGACCGCGCCGCCGCACGCCACCCTCAGAGCACTGATTCAGGACATGAAACCGATCATCCACGGCATCAAGAACTGCGACACCATGAAAAAAACCTTCGCCTGGTTCGATGGCGAGGGCATCGCATATGCGCTCCATGATTACAAGAAGGTCGGTATCGACACCGCAACGCTGACCCGCTGGTGCGACCGCCTGGGCTGGAAGACCCTCGTCAACACACGTGGCACGACCTGGCGCAAACTCTCGGCCGAACAGCAAGCGCTTGCCGACACCGCTGCCGCAATCGCGCTGATGCAGGCCCAGCCCAGCCTGATCCGCCGCCCGGTGGTCGAGTTCGCCGACGGCGAACTCGTCGTCGGTCTCGATACCGCAGCATTCGAGCGCCTCGCCCGACGCTGAACAACACAGCCCCTGCATGCGTGCAGGGACAAGGGAATACCGACAGATGAATGCCCGTCCCCCAAAAAGTTACGTCCAGCGCTTCCTGCTGGAAGAACTCGACATCCGTGGCGCCGTGGTCCGTCTGACCGACGTCTGGCAGGCCCTGCAGCGCGAGCGCGGGTATGCGCCTGCCGTGGCAAGCCTGCTCGGCCAGATGACTGCCGTGTCTGCCGTCATCGCCGGCAACCTCAAGCAGCCCGGGCGGCTGACCTTCCAGGTCAACGGCCATGGTCCGGTCAGCCTGCTCGTCGTCGACTGCAACGAATCGCTCAACCTGCGCGCCTACGCCAAGGCCGACGCCGTGCCTGCCTCGGTGGCCCTCGACGGAGGGGTCGCCGACCTGGTCGGAGACGGCCGCCTGCAGCTTTCGCTCGACATCCCCGGCCTCGATCAGCCCTACCAGAGCCTGGTCCCGCTCGAAGGCGACAGCATCGCCCGCTGCTTCGAGAACTATCTCGCCCAGTCGGAGCAACAACCCGCAGGTCTCTGGCTGGCCTGCTCGGCGGACGCCGCCGTCGCGCTGTTCGTCCAGAAGCTGCCCGGCGCCGACGAACGCGACGCCGACGGATGGGCACGGGTGCAGCATCTGGCACAGACCGTGCGCGAGGACGAACTGCTTGGCCTGGAGGCCGAGGAGATCCTGCGCCGGCTGTTCGCCGAGGAGACCGTGCGCCTGTTCGAGGCTCGGCCGGTTCGCCACGACTGGCCTGCCGACCCTGCCAAGGTGGGGGCCATGCTCCAGGGCCTGGGCGAGCAGGAGGTTCGCGCAATGCTCGCCGAACACGGAGAGATCGTCGTCCACGACGACCTGTCGAACCACACCTACCGCTTCGATGCGGACGACATCGACGCACTGTTCCGGCCGCCGACCCTGCACTGACGGCACACAACGCGTGGGCGGCGGATCAGGCGACACCCACGACGCATGCACCGTACGCGCTTGCCCGATGGCCTGAGCATCAGTACACTTCCTTGATTTTGAAGAACGTTCAGTCCATGCCCGCGCCCGCCCGCCCGATCGAGTTTCGCAACACCACGCTGGGCGCCACCGTCGCCGTGCTGCAGGCCGCAGAGCCCACCGTCCTCGCCGACGCCCTGCACAAGATGCTCGGCGGCATGCCCGACTTCTTCAACGGCGAGGCGGTCGTGCTCGACTTCGGCAGCCTGCGCGACGGCCCCGAGCGCATCGACTGGGCGGGCCTGCAGTCCCTGCTGCGACGCTACCGCCTGCAGCCGATCGGTACCTGCCGGCTCGCCGAACGCCACCACGCCGGCGCCCGCCAGGCCGGACTGGCGCTGCTGGACGCCGCCCTGCTTCCGGAGCGGCCGGCCGCAGAG
>NZ_AMXB01000028.1:0-63838 GCF_000310125.2 Thauera sp. 27 | reverse complement strand
GGACGCGGCCAACGGGCGCATCCGCTTTCCCAAGGTGGGTTGGTTGCGCTACCGGGCGAGCCGCCCCATCGAGGGGCGTGCGATCACGGTCACGCTGCGCGCCGAGGCCGATGGCTGGTACGTGTCGATCGCCTGCGCGTTCGAGGCCGGGGCGCTCGAGCGCGGCCCGAAGGCCTGCGGCATCGATCGCGGGGTGGCGAACTTCGCCGCCTTCGACACCGGGCAGCGGATCGCGCCGCTCGATGCGCACAAGCGTGCCGTCCAGCGCTTGCGCCGCTACCAGCGAGCGGTGGCTCGCAAGCTCGAAGCGGCCAAGGTCGCCGCCGGCATCCCGAAGGGCAAACCCTTCCCGAAGGGGTTCCGGCTGCAGCCTTCGAACCGGCTTCGCAAGGCACAAGCCCGGGTGGCGAAGATCCACCAGGGGATCGCCCGCGAACACACGCTCGTCTGCCTGGAGGATCTGAGGGTTCGATCGATGAGCGCCTCGGCCGCAGGCTCGCAGGAGGCGCCCGGCAAGCGGGTGCGTCAGAAGGCGGGCCTGAACCGCTCGATCCTCGATCAGGGCTGGACGATGTTCAAGGACCAGCTCGCGTACAAGCTCGAATGGCGCGATGGAGTGCTCGTGCTCGTCCACCCCGCTCACACCCATGCGGACAATCGCAAGGGCGAAGTTTTCCGGTGCCGGTCCTGTGGCCACACCGACCACGCGGACGTCAATGCCGCGAAGAACATTCTGGCCGCGGGACACGCGGTTCTGGCCGGCGACGGCCAAGCGCTCGTGGAGGGAGAGGTGCAGTCAGGCCGCCCGGTGAAGCGAGAACCCACCGAAGGGGTAGGCCATGCGGCCTAGCCCAGCAGGAGCCCCCCCTTCCCGCAACGCGCGAGCGAAGCGAGAGGGCGGGGAGGATGTCAAAACGTTGCCGGAAGCAGGGGCTGAATGTCGGCAATTAACTGATCGATGACTGGCGTCGCAAAGCGGCCCCCGGAAAAGCGGCCAAGCATCTTCGCGCAGATCTGCCTCACACGCTCGCGCGTGACGCCAAAGCGCATCCCGATCGCCTCGAGCGTTCTATCTTCGCCGTCGCTGCCATACCTCTGGGCGAAATCCGTGCATTGCGGGCAGTACTCTCCGCGAGCAACAAGGGATTGCACGTTCTTCGACGGGCATTGGGCTCAGCCAACCAGGAACAATCGCAACTATCTCGTCCCGCACGGTCCGGATGTTCCCGCCAGAGTTACGTGCAAGATCGACGATAGGAGCAGCAGGTGCCCCATGAAGTAGGGTTGCTTGCGCGGTCAATGATTCAGAGCCTGATCGCTTCACAGTCGTCGAACCGTCCGTCTTTCGTTGAAGATCTGAGCGGTCGTCTCCAGCGCTCCCCACGAGCCACCTCGCTCGAGATAGGCCCTGAGCCAGTCGGGCTGCTCGCCTTCGCCATCCCACACCATCTGGCGGCTGGCCGGGTGCATGTACTTCGGGCCTGACTGCGTCGCAGGCTGTAGGTCTTCGGATCGTTCGCTTCCGGCAGGTGACGTTGCCACGGTGGTGGGCGCGGAATCCACTGTCTTCCGTTTGCTCGTCTTTGCTTCGGCACGGACCATCTTGCGACGAGCTGCCGCCTCTCGTTGTCGCTTCTCACGCTCGATGAGCTTTATCGCACGCTCGACGTCGAGCAGCAGGGCCTTGAGTTCTGGAATGGTCTTATGTTTCAGGTGTATCGTCATCAAATTCACTGCGGGCAAGATCGCAGCCCAAGATTTACATGCAGATGGCCCTTCCTGATGCCAAGGGCAGGCCTTGCGCAGTCCGGGTTCTCGGTTACCTTCGTTCTCACAGCTGGGAGAATGCCAACATGACCAAGAAGTTCAACTACACCATTGCATCGCACAACATCGAGGTCCATGCAGAGCAAGAAGGTGAGAGCCGGTATATGGTGTGTATGTCGTGCGCGGGAAGGCTCGCCAATGTCCGGATCGGCTACCTCACCGGCGCCGGCCGAAACTGGCTCGCAGAGTTCTTTGGCGCCCGGCCCAGTGTGCCCTGCAAGAGCGCGAAGCAAGCCTGCGAGATCCTCGCCAAAGCGGCTGTGAAGCAACCTGGTCTCGCCCCATTTTTTTTGTCGAAGGAGACATCCCATGCCTGAGAACCTCAGCTCGTACGAGCTTGCGGAAAAACTCGAGCGTCTGAGCAGCAAGGTGGGCGAATTCGCGGGCGACGTTCCGTCGGCGATGCTCCAGGGGGCTACCGCGCTGCGCCGCCAGGCAGCGCTGATCGAAGCCTCGGCTGCGACACCTCGAACGGTCGCCATCCTCTTCAGCAAACAGGGTCGTGCCGCGCAGTCCCCAAAGCTAATCGAGGCCACCGTTTCCTGGTCGGCACAGGACGGTGTCGCCCAGGCGTTCGATGCCAGCGGCCGCATGGTTGCCAAGCTGCACAACGCCCGAATCGACTGGATAGAGGCCGGCGGGGTGCGCATCAGCGGTATGGAGCCGACAGACTCGAGCGAGACAGCGTTCCGCACTCAGGCGTGGCAGATCCGCCTGTGAGCCGCGTGATCAGACTCGCACCCACATCTCGACGAAGCAACGAACAACCCCATTGGCAGCTTCGACACCGAGAGCCCATTTAGTAGAATCTCCTGGTGAATGAAAATGCCGCCTTTGACTCGAAAGGTGAGTGCGCAGGCAGTGCCGGCAATTTAGACGTCTAAACAACGCACCGACCGCTCCCGCCACCTAATCACCCAGACCGACTGAGGCCGAAGGAGCCCCCCCCGACCTTCGAAGCCCTCCTGCCCGTTCGCTTGGCGCGTCACGATGCCGGAGGAGCGGGATCGCTGACCGCGCCAATCCACAGGGCGCCACCCCTAGCTGAACTCCCGACTCGCCGAACGGCTCCGCCTGGACGTCACTACGCGACCGGCCGGCTATGGACGGAGCGCTACGGCGCAACACTGACAGGGCGAACCGGGACCGCTCTCTGTTGCATCCATTCACCGTCCTAGCGCCACACCCCGCACCGATGCCACTGCCGCGACCGACCACCTAAGAGGGGGGGCGCGGAAACATATTCACTACGCCGCAGGCCATGCTAGCGACTGCTCAATGTGTTTAGACGTCTAAACAGACGCTCACGCCTCGTTAGCTTTACCGTCAGCGTCGTCTCCACCGGCAGACACCCCATCACCATCGCCCTGCGGTCCGTCAGCATCTTCGGCAAACGTCGCGAGAAGGGCCTCCAGCCGTGAAGCAAATGCTGCACGCTTTACAGGATCTTTGACAGTCATGAGGACCTCAAAGTCGTGCCCCCGCTGCTTATACACACCGTTGCCGAACTTGACTTGCTTCGAGGAGGCCGGCTGTCTGTGGTGCCGCGGCTCGACCAAGGACTGCACCTGCCCGACAAGCCAAGAGAATGTACGCTCCTCTTCGCAGTACCTGGACGCAAGCTTTGCAGCCTGCTTCACCCCAGCTCGATCAACAACCTTACTAATTTGATAGGACGCACTTGCGCCAAACTTCTTTGGGCTACTGCGTACAATCTCAAGAACGTCCGCGGGAAGTCGCGCAAATGACCTGAAAAACGTCATCTGCGATCTCGAGAAGCCGGCCTGCTTTGCAATCTCCGCCGCTGAATGACCGTTTGCGATCAACTTCTCGTAGAACATCGCCCGATCCAGGTCACAGTGGAGCTCGCGCTCCTCATTTTGCTGATAACCGAACCAAGCGGCGGCTTCGAGGCTCATTCCTTCGTGCACCTCGGCCAGCAGTTCATGCATTACCTGGTGGTCACGACACGACTGCACGCGTGTCCAGCCGTCGCAGATGATGAACCGGCCTGGCTCATCAGGATTTGGAATGACGTGGATCGGATCGTGCTGACCTTGGGTGCGCAAAGCTTCGGCACGATCTCGGATCATTTCCGCCGTATAGACCTCACGCGGGGCGAGCGGATTGGGATCAATGAGCGAGACGTCAATCTTCTGGTACTTCCGTTCGCTGGCGTGTGGTTCGGACGCCTGCCCGGCCTTGACCTTCTCGGAAGTATCGGGATGATCGCGAAGAACCTCTTCAAGCGAGCGACTCGGTCCGGATGGCAGGGGAGTCATTACCATGCCGTGCGAAGCGGGCTTCTGAGCGCGTTCAGAACGCAGTTGCGCGTTGAAGTCGTCTTCGGACAGCGACTTTGAGGATCGCGGCTTATCAACCATTATTAGATTACCCCCATTTTCTGCAAAAGCTCGCGGGCAACATCATGGAGCTGCTCCGCGGCACCACCGGTCGGTCGCGCAAGTACAAGTGGAGGCTGCTCCTCGTCTTCGGAAAGCGTCTTCGGAAACTCTTCGCTTCGATGAACCATCACATTGAGAAGAGCCCCTGGGTACTCAGTCGAGAGCTTGCCCACCTGACTGTAGACACGCAGGCGATTCGGGACGTGGAAGTTACCGATCATTACCAGCCGCGGAGAGCGACCAACATCGTCGTGCATGTCCTGTAAGACGGAAGAGAGGTACGACACCGCCTTCGTCGAGTAACGCTCGAGCGATACAGGAGCAATCACGAAGTCTGAAGCCAACAGCGCCCCACGGGTCATGCGGTTCTTCGCCGGCGCGGCATCGAACAGAATCACATCGTACCCGGACAGGTCGAAGTGCGGATTCGAGCCCGCAATCCCCTCAGCGATCAGTGCAGCGATCTTCAGATCCGACTTCTTCCCTTCGATCGCATCGTAGGTGAGGATCGTGTCCAGCCGATCCAGAGTGAGATCCGATGGGATAAGGTGCGGGCCGTTCTCACCGAAGGGCTTCTTGATGACATCGGAGAGTGACGCGCGTCCACCCGGCCAACCCGGAACGAGATGGCCCAGGTGATACTGTACGACCCGCTCCTCGGGCACCCCCGACTCGCGCGCCTCTTCGAGCGTGAGCTCCGAGTCGTACCCGAACGCGAGCGTCAGGTTCGCCTGAAAGTCCAGGTCGATCACCAGCGTCTTGAGCCCCATCAGTGCAAAGATCGACGCAATGTTCGCAGTTAGCGTCGTCTTGCCCACGCCTCCCTTGGGGGCATAGACCGTGCCGATTGCTCGCTTCTTGATCGTGATCTTGGGGCGATGCTCCCGGCGCCACGCTGCCAGATCGAACACGTTCTCGATCGAGAACTGGCGCACCTTTGGACCAGACTCTTGGCGGGCAACCTCCACCCCTGATTCATCGACATACCGGCGAACCGAATCGACGGTGGTGTCGAGCATTCTGGCAACCGCTTGAACCTTGTAAGAAGCCTGCACGACGCACCTCAACCGAAATAGATGGCGCATCTTACTTCTCACATAAAGCTCGCTGCAAGGCGTTTACGACATTAACGGCATTTGTCCTTGCAGCAAAGCTATGACCTGAATGCGATAGACGTGAAGTTGCCTAAAAATGAAGCAGGCTCCTCACTTCCCACGCCGCGCTGCTACAGGCGCATGGTCCAGTGAGATTTCCACAGAAAATGTGGATAACTCTGATCGGTGGTAGTGCGGCTGACCGCGTCGGCGAAAGGGGCAACCTGTGGTGAGGAGCTGTTACGGGAAGCGGTAAAAGAGGACGCCATACCCCTAAAGAAACTCGACCTCATCCGGGTTTCTGCTGTTGCAGCATCAAAAATGACTCGCACGACCCATCGCCGAAACGCTCGCACGTCCTGCACAGCAGCCCACCGGAGAGCCCATGTCCCACGAGCGCCCTGACTCTCTCGCCTTTCCTCTTGCTGTTCAAAACAGGACAACCTGCAAGCCGGTAAGAGAGCACGGAATAAGCAGTGTTTTGCTCGATGGTAATTTCCACCTTCTTCTCCAGTTGGGTGATGTCGTCCGGAACGCTCTTGCATGATCGGCGAGTCCTTGTATTCTGGATCTAAAAATCCACCAAGCCATAGGAGCAGTGTGCATGGGAGTCCTCAGCCAGCCGCAATCCAGCCGTCAATCACCCCGGCCCGCGGGACTGAAGGCCGAGGTTTACCGCGCAGTAGGATGACCGACCTCGTCATCCAGGCCGACGCATTCGCGGCTGCAGCGCACGCCGCGATCGATCACCGCCGCAAGTACACCGGCGAACCGTACATCGAGCACCCGCGAGAAGTCGCCCGCATCGTCGCGTCGGTGACGGACGATCACGAGGTTATCGCGGCGGCGCTCCTCCACGACACGGTCGAGGACACGCCGGTGACCCTTGAGCAGATCGAGGATCTGTTCGGCGCTCGCGTTGCTTCCCTTGTCGAGCAGCTCACGGATGTGTCCCGTCCGGAGGACGGCAACCGCCGTACTCGCAAGGCTATCGAACTCGCTCACACGGCGACGTCAACGCCCGAGGCGAAGACGGTGAAGCTCGCCGACCTTATCAGCAACACGCGCACGATTGTCGAGTTCGACCCCGATTTCGCCAGAGTGTACCTGGCTGAGAAGGCACGGCTGCTGGAGGTGCTCAAGGAGGGGAACGCAAGCCTGCACGCAATGGCATCGATCCTTCTTGTCCAGTCGAGACAGCGACTGTACGAAGCCAGCGAGCGGTAGCACTCCGCGACATCGGCGCGGCTGCCAACGCGTATATCGAGCGGGAGGGCTGGGCTCCTTGTATAACGCACCAAATGTGGTGTTTTACGAAGCGGTTGGTATCGAATCCCTGCTGCATGATTGGCCTGCCGCATCCCAAGGAGATCAAGGCATGCCTATCGAGCCCCGCTACATCGTCATCAAGCGTCGAGATGCGTACGCCTATCTCACTCTGGAAGAGCAGAACCTGATACACGCGCTGGCGATGAAGGTCGAGCGCATGCGCAAGCTCAGCGGCCGCTCGTGCATGAATGCGCTGGTGATCGAGGAAGACTGGCCCGAGTATCACCAGGTGCGCGACATGCTCACTCAGCGCATCGCCCTGTCTCAACAAGAGCAGCAGGGGCAATCGTGAGTCGAAAAGCCGAAGTTGATGAAGCGCTGGCGCACTGGTCTGAACTTCACAATGCATGGCAGAAAGCGAACACCCCGGAGGCGACTGAAGAACGCCGCCAATACAGGAACGCGATGCGCCGCCATTACTGGCGCAACTGGGAGTTTGGCTTTCCCTTTGTGGCTACCCTGGCGTTCGTGATTGCGTTGCTCTGCGGCATTTCATACATCAATGGGTATCCTGAAGCTGATCTGATCGAAGCGGCTCTTGGCGCATTGCCCGTCACCGGCGTTCAGATCGTTTACCTACTCGCCGCGACCTATCCCTTCGCCGCTGTGAAATAAGCCCTTGCAAGTGCAAGTTTCTCTGAAAGAATTGAACCAAACGAAACGCTTACTCCCGACCGCAACTCAGGCGATCGGGTTCGAAAGGGAAGCCGCCGACCTCCTCGGTATCACCTCAAAGGTCGGCGGCTTCCCTTTCGAATCGGTGTGTAGCGCAGTCCGGTAGCGCGCTTGCTTTGGGAGCAAGATGTCGGGGGTTCGAATCCCTCCACACCGACCATTGTCTGCTCCAAGGAAATCAAATTCCGGCTTATTCAAGCCA
This sequence comes from Thauera sp. 27, assembly GCF_000310125.2. Taxonomy (NCBI): domain Bacteria; kingdom Pseudomonadati; phylum Pseudomonadota; class Betaproteobacteria; order Rhodocyclales; family Zoogloeaceae; genus Thauera; species Thauera sp. 27. Next base: position 56,306 of record NZ_AMXB01000028.1, on the reverse strand, counting down.
ATCACCGCAACAAGGAGTTCTGTATGAATACCAAGCTCGTCGCCACCTTCTCGACCGTTACCTGCATCATGCTGGCCACCCTCTCCCCGGCGCACGCCGAGAAGGCGGAGAGTGCCGAGAATAAGTCGAAGGCGGTGCCGACGCAGAAGGCACAGACCCAAGAACACGATGTCGCTCAAACTGCCCGTGATTACAAAGAAGGTAAGATCGTGTGCAAGAAGAGCTCGCGATCGTCCGATTCGGCGGACGTCGGTACCGTCCTGTGGATGTGGGCCAACCACTGCGATTACGTGAAGTAAACGTCCGACGCACGGACACCCGGGGTCAAGCCCGGGCCGCAAACGAAAGCCGTTTATGCCGCGGCTTTCGTTTGCGCAGACCGACCACATGTCAACTACAGTCACCAACAGACCATAAAACGATAATGATCAACAAGCTCCTAGTCGGTGTAATCGCTGCATTCATTGCAACCGGCTGCACCAAGAAGGAAGATGTCCCCAGCGAAAAGTTGTCAGCGGACGTAATTCGGCCAATCGCAGAGAGCTTTCTTCTTCCGGGCACGACGATGACCGACTACAAGCGCGAGAACGGCTGGGTCGATACGCAATCTCCGAACCAGTATATGGTTCGCTATACCTACAACATCACGCTAACGAAGCCGCTTCCGGAGGCGATTCTCGAACTCGCCCAGCAGTACATGAAAGAGCTTGATGAATCCAAGCGAAGCCCTGGCCTCATGGGTATCAATAGCATGCAAACCGCGTTCGCCATTACGGCCGGGGGCACCCAATGGGTAAGCGCTCAGGGCGATGCCTTCGCACAGCGGCGCGACGCCCTTCTTGGACAATGTGCTCCGTGCATTTCGTTCTGGAACGGAACCGATGGAGACAAAGACAGTGCGACATATTCGCGCTCGGCTTACTCGCTCGCATGGTCCCAGTACGAGGAGTTGGGCTTTAAGGACACTGCTGCAGTCGGCGATGGCGTGCCACGCCGTGCATGGGCGCCGTTCATGAAGACCGAGAACGGTTGGGCCGCAGTTCAGTAAGGCCCCCTGCATCACCATGCCGCTTCACCTCATCACCGACCTTCGCCCCGGCGAGCCCGACATACTCACACCAGTTCGACACGAGTCACTGGTCGTGCGGGTCAAGGGCCACTCCGCCACGCACGTTCGCATCCCGTCGCCCCCTGGCGGCTGGACCCATGAGGGCCTGATGGAGATCGCCATCGGCGTTCACCTCCCCATCGAAGAGCCGGTGGATGCGTTCCTGGGGGATGTCTGGATCGGCAGCACCGAGCTCTGAGCGTTTCCGGAAACGTCGCATGTCCCAACAGCCCCTTTTCCCGACGGACGAAACTCCTCTCGGCTCGCCGTCCTGCCACGACTGCAAGCTTTGCCAGGTCAGGACCAAGATCGTCTTCCCGACATCCCCGTCCTCGAGCGGCATTCTCGCGATCGGAGAGGCGCCAGGGGCCGAGGAGGATGTCACCGGGGAGGGGTTCATCGGGAAGGCCGGCAAGAAGCTCGACAGCCTCATGGCGGCGCATGGCATCGCCCGCAGTCAGTACGGGCGCGCAAACGTCGTTCGCTGCCGGCCGCCCGGTAATCGCAAGCCCGATACCGAGGAGAAGGAGGCCTGCTTGCCCAAGCTCGCGGCTGCGATCCTCAAGTTCGAACCGAGGGTTCTGCTGCTCGTGGGCGGCACGGCCGTCGAAGCCTTCCTTGGCAAGGGGCTTGTGTTCGATCACGTCATGCAATCTCGACGCTCGCCTGTTTGCGACCTGGGCAAAGCGCACAAGGCGCTCAGGAACGGGTTGCGCCCACTGCTCGACCGCCAGGAAGGGCTTTTGTGCGTACCGATGCCACACACATCCGGTCTCGCCTGGAATCGCTACGCCAAGGATGGAAGTCGCTGGTCCGAGATTGGCGCTGAACAGGTGGCGCTGGCTGTGCACCAAGCCAAAATCGCTTACGATATCAATCGAACGAGTAGAGGGGAGAAACTACTTTGATCGAACGAAGTTACTACGTTTCCTATCGCTATCAGAAACAGGACGGCTCATTCTCATCCGGTTTCAGAATCTTCCAAACAACGGACGATCTTGATACCGAGCAAGGCTTTTTAAGAGCGCTAGTCATGTTGGCAGAGCAGCATTGTAAAGGGAATGTTCCGCTGATAACGTTCCTGAAAGAGCTCCACGAGCCTTATGGCTCGGAAGAGGATTTCGCTAATCTTCAGTCGAAATGCTGAGCCGGACCTCGCCTGACACGCCGGGGATCTCGTCCCAGTTCGTCGTATAGGCGGGAGACAGGCGCTCTCGCCGCATCTTCCAGCCCGAGGCCTCGCCGGCGGCCGCAAGGGGACGCAGCGTTCCCCGGCCCCATTTTCGGTTGATCGCATCCATCGCCGCCATCAAGGCCGCAGAGCGCGCCATCTCTACGTCGGACCCGAAGAGACTGGCTTGGCGCCCCGCAACCGGTGTGATCTCGCTGAGCATGATCCCGGCCTTCTTGTACGCATAGCCCGGCCTGAACACCCCTTCGAGCACCGCGAGTGCGGCGCCCAGCAGGGTGCGCGTGTCTGCCGTGGGTTCGGCTAGGGGTGACGTCACCGTTCGCTGGTACTGCGGCTCCTCCGGCTTGAACACGTTGGTGCGAATCATCACCGTTACCGCACCCGCCTCGCACTCCTGGGCGCGCAGCTTCTCGGCCGCTCGCCCCACGTGGTTCGCGATCGCTTCCCGAAGCTCCTCGATCTCGAACACCGGATTACCGAATGACCTCGACGCCATGATCTGCTGCTTAGGCGGCGCCACCTCCTCAAGCGCGAGACACGGCTCGCCGCGCAGCTCGCGCACGGTGCGTTCGAGCACGACGGAGAACTGAGCACGGATCTTGTCAGGATCGGACTGGCGAAGATCCTGCACAGAACGCACCCCTATGCGCGAGAGCCGCTCCTCGATGCGCCGCCCCACGCCCCACACTTCACCGACCTCGATCTCCGCGCACAGCGTGTCGAACTCCTTGCCAGAGAGACGGGTGAGGTCGCACACGCCGGCGTAGCCCGAGCGCTTCTTGGCAACGTGGTTGGCGAGCTTGGCCAGCGTCTTGGTCGGCGCGATCCCGACGCACACCGGCAAGCCGAGCCACTGGAGGACGCGGGCGCGGATTTGCTGTCCGTAATGGACAAGGTCGAGCCCCGCGAAGCCGGTCAGATCCAGAAAGGACTCGTCGATGCTGTAGACCTCGAGATTCGGAGTGAAGGCGGAAAGCACCTCGACGACACGGTTCGAGAGATCCGCGTAGAGGGCGTAGTTGGACGAGAGCGCGACGATGCCGTGCTGCTCGGTCATCTCGCGCAGTTTGAACCAGGGCGCCCCCATGGGCACGCCGATCGCCTTTGCCTCCTTGGAGCGCGCAACCACGCAGCCGTCGTTGTTCGAGAGGACCACGAGCGGGCGATCGCGCAGACGCGGATCGAACAGCGCCTCACAGGACGCGTAGAAGTTGTTGCAGTCGACGAGCGCGAACATGCTCAACCCGGAATGCGCTTGGCGAGGCCGATCACCACGCCCCAGATCTCCATCTCTGCGCCTTCCGTGAGCACCAAAGGCGGGTAGGCCTTGTTCTCCGCGAGGAGTGCGACACGGCCGCCGCGCCTGTAGAGCCGCTTAACCAGGCGCTCGCCATTCACGAACGCGACGACGATGTGCCCGTGGCACGCCTCGATGCTGCGGTCGACGACCAGGATGTCCCCGTCGAAGATCTGGGCGTCCTGCATCGAGTCCCCGCGCACCTGGAAGAAGAAGGTCGAGACGGGGTTACGGACAAGGTACTGGTTGAGGTCCAGCCGCTTGTCCGCATAGTCCTCTGCAGGGGAGGGGAAACCGGCGGAAACAGGAGTCAGCCCAAGCGGCAGGAGCACACAAGGGGGGTTCTCGACAGCACGTAGCGGCGCATCATGGTGATCTGGTGCGGGCAGCATGGGGGGCAGCCAAGATAAAAGGGGCTGTATCTTCGTACAGTTGCCACAAAAGCTCAACCAGGTGCGCGGCGCGATACACTTAGACGCATGGCATCGCCCGACCACCGGATTCCGTTCGCTCTGGACAAGCACGGCAACATCGCATCGATCGAAGAGGTTGAGAACGGTGCTGCCTGCGCCTGCACCTGCCCGTCGTGCAGCGCACCGCTGATCGCGCGGCAGAGCAAGACGGGCAAGACGATCTGGCATTTCGCGCACGCCAAGGGCTATGGCTGCAGCGAGGCGTTCGAGTCGTCGCTGCACCTGGGGGTAAAGCGCATCATCGAGGATGCCGGCTGGCTGGAGCTGCCCGAGTGCAACGTGCTCCGATATCCGGACGAGTTCGTCGAGGCGCTGCGCACCTCTGCCGAGGTGTGCCACCCGCCCTACAGCTACCGCACGCACGAACTGAACCCAGTGAGAAGGCGCGGCCCGGGCGAGGCGTTCGCACCGGCTCGCCAAGTCACGTTCGAATCGGTGCAACTCGAGAAGACCGAAGGGAACATCCGCCCCGACATCGTCGCCACCGTCGCCGGCAAGACGCTCTATGTCGAAGTCGCGGTCCACAACCCGGTCGACAGGGACAAGCTCGCGAAGATACGCGCACGCGGCAACGCCACCATAGAGATCAGCATCGATCCGAAGAGGAGCACGTGGACGCCCGAAGAGCTACGGACCTTCGTGCTCGAGAACGCCCGCTCGAAGGCATGGCTTTTCAACCCTCGCCTGGAGGAGAAAGCAGACCAGGACTACGAAGCCAAGGCCGAGCTTCGGAAGCGGATTGCCAACGATGAGGCCGAGGCGCGGCGTCGCCACGAGGCGTACCTGGAGAAGATCGACGATCAGCGCAGACGGGAGAGAGAGAAGAAGATGGCAGCGCAGCGCGAATTGGCCGTCGCGCGTGCAGCCAAGCTCGAAGAGATCCGTCGCAACGCTGGCACCTTGACCCGTACGGACGGCGCAGGGACCGAAGATCGCAATGGGCTGGGGTTGCCATCGTGGATGTCCGAGAGCCCGGAGGTCAGCTTTCAGAGAGCGAACGCCTATCGCATCCTGAGTAAGGAAACGCCTTCGCCAACCCACCCCGTACTGGCCCCCGTGCTATTCCTGGACCTCGATGGGCTGCTGCGGCCGCAGCAAGAAGGGTTCGATGAGCGAGTGCAAAGGCTGGCTGCAGTGCTGGCAGGGCGCCTTTGCAGCGTCATCGTGACTTCCGAGATTCGCCGCAAGTGCAACGCCCATCAGGTCGCCGGCATGCTCAAGGAATTGGGAGGCCGTCACATCGGCTTCACCCCCACACTGGAGGGCGGCGGACCTCAGCAATGCGTTGCCGAGATCAACGCCTGGATGATGCGGAACCTCATGCCGACATCAAAGATCGTGGTCGCGCACAGCACGGTGCAACCATTCCCCGCAGCGTGGGACGTTCTCATCGGCCAATCCGAGAGTGGGTTCTCCGACGCTGATGGATTTCGCCTCATGGACCTCATGGCGAACAAGCGCACCTGGGGGCATTAGCCGGCGATGGATAGCATTGGACGAGGGAAGCGGCGCGATCACCATCTAAGCGTGCCGAATTGCATGCGCACCCTTCCCGATTGGATTTAGAGTTAGACACGAAATGACGAACGAAAAGGCGGCGGCCTGCCTCCAGGCCCTTTGCACCCTGATGCTCGATGCCACAGCCTCCCCATCGGCGGTGTCGAAAACCCTGCGCGGCCGCCTCGGGCCGGGATGGACATCCGTCGCTGCCGTCCAGTGGCTCACAGGCAAAGCTGCCGCCGAGTTCTTCGCTCGGCAGCCGGCCGATGGGTCGATCGCCGGGATTCCGATGACCGCAGTACCGATTTTTCTAGCCATCGCCAAGGAGATCTGCGGACAGTTCGGGCGACAACCGCCGTCCGAGGCAGAATTTGCCGAGCGACTGCATGCGTTGGGCAAACAGTTCGGCGTGGACATCCCGCATGCCTGAGATCCGCGTTCGAGGCCACTACCTGGTCGCCGTCTCGGGCTACAAGCTGCGCCAGAGCAGAACCTTCCACGTGTTCTCGACCGACGAAGGGCACATTTCCGTTCCTGACCGCCTGTTGCCGGCCCCGCTGCATGAGCCAGATTCGATGCAATGGTGGGAGACGATCTGGGTCGTCGGCGACAACCCTCGAGAACGGCTGTGCAAACTCGACAGTGGTAAGCCCTACCTGCGCTTTGCGCGCTTCGATGACGCCCTTGGCTACGCTGCCGCCCGTCAGAAGCGCTTTCCCCGCCAGGAGCACCAGGTGGTGTTGGTCATCCAGGACGAGTTCGACAAGCCGTCCATGCACCTTGTCCGTACAGAAGATGAGGCAGCTCGTATCGAGGAGGAGATTGCGCAGAAGCGCAGTGAGGTCGAGCGGCTCCAGGCTGAGTACGCCCGGGCGCGTGCGGCCGAGCATCCTTACATGCCGGTGCTACGCGAGCACTTCTCTCGATCCCGTGCATGGACCTTGTCCGACCTGGTCGCCCGGATCAAGGAGGAGGGCATCGACGCCGTGCGCGCAAGCATGCCCAGCTCCACTTGGTTTGACGTCCTCCCCGCCCTCAGCCTTGCGGCTGCCCGCTGACGCGGGGAAGGACGGGGATTCCTACAGCTAGAGGCGCACGTCCGCGCCCGAGGATGTTCCTGGCCGCATTGATGTCGCGGTCGTGAGTGCTTCCGCACGCCACGCAGGTCCATTCCCTTATTCGCAAGCCGGCCCTACCTTTCGGACTGCTGGCGGAGATTGATCCGCAGCACGAACAGACTTGGGTTGAAAAACTCTCGTTCACTTCCCTGACGACGATACCGGCGTGAGCGCCTTTGTATTCCAACATCGTTTTCAGCATGGCCCAACCGGCATCGAGTACCGATTTGGCCATCTTGGTTTTGACGAGCTTGCTGCTTGAAACGTTGCCGACGTAGATTTCCCCATGGGTATCCACCAGTCGGCGAGAAAACTTGTGCAGCGCATCTTTGCGACGATTCGCAATCTTGGCGTGAATCGCCTTGACGCGCTGCTTGTTGTTGGCACGCTGCGCGATACCGAGCTTTGCCTGTTCCTCGCGATACCAGCGGCCGGCTTCGAGCTTTTCGCCATCACTGGTTGTCGCAAGGTCTTTCAGACCAAGGTCGACACCGACCGCGCCCTGACCTGGTGACAGCTTTTCCTCAACGTCGACCACGACGTTGAAGTACCAGCGGCCACGAGAGTCCTCGCTGAAGCTGGCTGACCGGAATTTGTACCCGGCGAGGCCATAGCTGTCCCAAACGCCGAAATACTGGCCATTGTGATAGACCTGCCCGTTCTTCCAGGACGCCATGCCTGTATTCACCGGCACCCACCCGAGCGACCGACGCACGCCGTTCGTCTTGCGCCACGCGAGACGGGATTTTTTGAACTGCTTTCGGCGCGTGACGTATTCCTTTGCGATGACCTGGGGGCACTGCGAGTGCAGCCCAAGCTCCTTCGACGCGCCGGTGGTATAGGCGTGAATGTCGAACGCCGACAAAAACTTGCCGCGCTCTTTGATCGAACGGGACGACAGTTCGTTAATGTAGTTCCACACGAAATTCACCGAAGCCGCCCACTGCCGAAGCAAGGGAGCATGCTTGTCCTTGATACGGACCTTGAGGGTTTTCGTCGGCTTGTCCATGCGGTTATGGAATCACGAATACATGACCTTGGCAGCTGGTTTTTGTGATTCTATAATTGTCAAATGGACATTGCAAAAAAACAAGGCGGACGCCCGAAGAAAGACCCGAACGACATTCTTGTTCAACGGTCGATCCGTCTCTCGAAAGATCAATGGGCAAAGATAGACTCGGCAGGGCTTTCTGCGCTTCGCAAACTGATCGATCGGTGGAAACCGGCCCCCCCAAAATAAGAGCCTTCGGCTCTCGCTCCTTATATCCCCGCCCAAGCTCGCCGGCTCCGCCTAAATGTCGCTTCGCGACAGATCGCTTGGACGAGGTTTTACGGCGCACCGGATAATTCAAAGGTCAAGTCACATGACCCAGAACGAGAAGAAACTCCGTATGCCTACGCTTCGTATCACCAACGGCGCCGAGGCCCTTGCCCTGCGCAAGAAGCTTCGGCTGAACCAGACCGTCTTCTGGCTAAAGGTTGGCGTGATGCAATCGACCCGCTGCCGCTACGAAAAGATGGAGCGGGACATTCCGCTTCCCGTGCAGCTTCTGCTGCAAATGGCCTATGGGAGCGAAAAGCAGTCGGCGTCCTTGCTCGCATACCTGCGCGCCAACGAATAAGGGCTCATCGGCGCTGTTTTATGGAGGGGTGCGACGGTTTGCCCGCGGCTATCCTCTATGGGTTGCTTCTTCGATCTGCTGAGAACATGCCACGACGCAAGAGTCCCCGCATTCATGTCCCGAACGCCTACTCCGAGTGGGAGATAGTACGTAGCGCCCTTTTTTCGCTGTTGCTGGTCGCCTATGCGGGCTACAGCGTTTTCGTGGGCGAGGCCTTTGTCCCGGGGCGACACCAGGGTGGGATGTCGATGACGGGCATAGCGCTGGCTTTCGGGATCGCTGGCATGCTCTGTGGGGCGGCCAACCTGGTCGCATTGATCGTCGACCATTTCGATCGGCGTGATAACGAAGCTATGTACCGCAGATTCCGTTTTCGCACGCAGGTGGCGGGTTGGACGCTGTTCCTCGGCGGCATGCTCATCGAAATGAGCGATTAGCGCCCTGCTTTCTCGCGCATCGCCTTCTCGAACCAAGGGGTAAAGGCAACCCGGACCATGGGGCTCTTGAATCCATGCTTGGCATAGGCGGCAAGCACTGCGCGATTCGTTTCAGCGTCGATAAATGCATCGATGATCTCGGTTTGGATCTCCTCAGGTAGAGCATTGAGGTCCGCTTCGATATCAGCCCAGGTCCTACCCATTTCAGCCTGCTGAGCCACGGCTCGCTCCGTACCCTGCGATGCGGCTTGGTAATCGATGTCAGCCTCTACCGTCTTCGAGACCACCTCATGTGAAGCATCAGAGGGAGCTCCTGTTCGCGCGTAGTCTTTCACCCTGTTTAGCGCATTCAGGAAATAGGCTGGCTTGTTCCGGATCGGGTTCAGGTCACCCCGACGTAGTCGTGCCTCCGTCTCATCCGCGGCCTCCTCAAGCAAAAGCAAATCGTTGACCCGGAGCAGCTTTGAGATCTCGGTCTTCTTGAGCTCAAACGCCTCAAGACGTTTGGAGATGCCGGCCGTGTCAATCAACGGATCATCAGACGCGAGAGAAAGTGACCCCTGGGCGCGCTCCCTGAGGCGGAACTGTAAATCACTGATAGATCGACCATCCTTGAACACCAGGAGCTCGAACTCGTAGTCAAGAACCCGCTCATTGAGCTCCTTCAGGCTCTTGGCCAGAACGTCCCGACCGAAGTACTTGTAGTTCTCGTAGCCAGCGGAATAGTCGCCACCCAGGATCAGATTACGCCACTCCCTCCATGGAAGCTTGACGGTATAGTTCCAGCCATCTGAGCCATTGTTCCCTCTGTACCGAATCAGCTGCTCGTAGAGAGCGAGCGTGTAGGCGCTCTTGATGGTGGCCTGAAGTTGCAGGTTTATCCGAGCATAGACCTCTGGTACAAGAAGACGCTGCTTGACACGTTCATCGAACTTATAACGGACCTGACGAGCGATCGGACTACGCTTGCCATCTTCTGTCAGGCCTCCGATCAACCTCACCGCACCTAGAAGTTGAACCGAGTCCCGGATGGGGATCTCCTGGTCGTTGATCGTCTCGAGGACATCCCACTTCAGGAGTGTTCGCTGCATCTCGTTGAGCGTGGACTCGAGCCTTTTGATGTCATTGGAGTCGTAGCGTATGTCCTTGGCCAGCTCACCGATCTCAATCTCGTACCATTCTCGGTCAGCGCCCTGATCCATAGCGTTTGCCAGGAGCAGGTTAAAGGCCTTGCGACCTACCAAGGTCAGTTTGCCCTGCTGCGGATACGCGTACACGGCATCCACAGCTTTGCGCAACTCACCGCGCCGATATGGCTCAGGCTTCACGTGCGTGATGGATGACTTCTTGGGCTTTTCAGACACAACCAGACCACCGGCAGGGCAATGAAGACGCAATATAGGCCGGTTGGAGAGGTGAGAGCAAGCCACAACTAGCTCACCAAAGAAAAAACTCTTCGCTGATGACCGGAAAGCGCGGCAAGCCCTGGTACTTCAGGCCGGTGAAGGATAGCGCGTTCGACGCAGGCGGTGCCACGGCCCTGGGCACTTCTCGTTGGATGCGGCCAACAGTCGCATCCGCTTTCCCAAGGTGGGCTAGTTGCGCTACCGGGCGAGCCGCCCGATCGAGGGGCGACTGATCGAGGGGCGACCGATCACGGTCACGCTGCGCACCGAGGCCGATGGCTGGTACGTGTCGATCGCCTGTGCGTTCGAGGCCACGGCGCTAGAGAGAGGCCCGAAGGCCTGCGGTATCGATCGTGGGGTGACGACCTTGGCCGCCAGCAATAGGTGAGAGTTTACGGGAGTCGGGCTAAACACCACGCCGTATCAGGGCACTGACTCAACGAAAGGTGAGTGTTTACAGGAGAGGAGGATAGCTGGAGCCGAGCGTAAGGCCGCATCCAATAGGTGAGAGTCTACGGGAGAGCTCTTGCAGCCCTTGCGGCTTCAGTCCTTTGGCCGATGGAAAGGTGAGAGTCTACGGGAGACTTCCCCCGACGCACTTGCCGTTACTGCCCATTGATCGCCTGAAAGGTGAGAACTAGCAGGATACGGCCCACACACTGAGACACGGCCGAGGCCCAAAGGTGAGTGTTTACAGGACTCAGCACTGAGAACCATCCCCTACTGGCATCAATAGGTGAGAGTTTACAGGGGTCCATGCTTGCGACAGGTGAGAGTCTACGGGAGAGAAGGTCAGCGGTGTAGCGTCAAACGAAACTCCGTAAATGGTTCAACGGGATGTTTTATGCTAATGCGCAAAGCACACACATGTGATAGGCGCCGACAGGCCTCCCGTTCGCACCATCTTGGTGCATACGCTGCAATCCTATCCCGTAGACTCTCACCTATTCGACGCACTTCTCCTGTAGACCCTCACCTATCAGAGCAAGTAGTCCCGTAGGCTCTCACCTATCGATACGAGATGCCCTGTAAACTCTCACCTGTACGCAATTGATCAGCAAAATCCTGGACTTATCCACAGCTTCATTCCCGTAGACTCTCACCTATCCCAATCCCCATCCCGTAAACGCTCACCTTTCCCCCCGAAAGTTCTCACCTCTCATCCCGTTTGATCTCACCTCTCATCCTGTTATCTCTCACCTGATATCCCGTAAACTCTCACCGATGTACGCTAGAACCCTTTGCCTACGCGGGTTTCAGCTTCATGTAAACGTTAACAAAGCGTTAACAAATGACATATAAAAGAAACACAAACGACCATTGGCGTTTTCTTTGAGAGAGACATGAAAACCCAAACCATCGCAGCTCGACCGCTCACTGTTGCTCCCAAACTGCGCCCCTACTGGACGAGTGGAGAGATCTGCACGACAATGTGGCTGTTATCGGCCTTCGTGCCAAACCGGTAGCTGGCTCCACCGGGCTCAACAGAGCCGAATCCAGCCTTGCGAGTCCGTCCAGGACTTACAAAACACATAGGGAAGCAACGCTCCCTCCACAGGCAAAAGTAAGCTCTTTGCCTGAACATCAAACGATCCCGAACCGGGGCGACTCTCGCCCGGTAACGGGATGGGTTGCCCCTTTTTCATGGAGGCAACCATGCAAGCAGTTCAACAATCCTCAAGCAGTTTCGAAGCTCTCTTCGCCGCAGCAGTTGGGCTCGAGGGGGCCGCGTACTCGTCCTTGGACATAGCGTCCGAAACCAACGAGGAGGCACTCGAGATGGTCCCGGAGGTCATCCAGGCAGTCCCCGAGGATGACACCCCGCCGACCGTCGGCGAGCAGTACAAGGCTCTCTGGGTGCGCTACCGCAATGCACTCGAGAACTGGGCGAATGAGCAGTGCGAAATTCGCAGTGAGGAGCGCCGGATTCTGAATCGCCACCACAACGAGTACATGCGGGCATTTGAGGACATGACGGGCTACGACGTGCGCCGCACGCTCGAGTCGAGGGCCGCGGAGATCCGCAAGATGATGGTCTGGACCGCTGAGAAGGTGTTCGCACCGGAAGGCGTTTCGCTCAAGATCGACGGATACGATATCCACGAGCGGTTCCGGTCCGACGAGGACAACATCGACGCCTTCGACCCGGTCGCGATCTGGTCGTACCTGGAGCAAAAGTACGGTGGTGACTTCGGTGAGAAGCTCGCCTGGCAGCAAGTCGCAAGGGGCTTCAAGTCGAAGTTCAACCTCGATGAGGGCGAAAAGGTCGTGATCAAGAACGGATACATCGTTCTTGATCGATCCGTCTGGCTCGATGACTTCGACAAGAAGCAGTACAAGAAAAACCGCCTCGCGTTCGATTGCGTCGAGTCGATCAGCCAGTCGTTGAACGTGCTGAGCGAGATTGCCCGTTGGTCTGACCGGATTGCACTGAGTCATGATCTGCACAGACTCAACCGAACGTTCAGCGACAGGACCTACGAGGTCCAGTCACGGGCCAAGCATCCGGCCGGCGACAACGGGGAGGTGATCATCGTCACCTATACCAGTCGGTTCGAGTTCCTGATTCGGCAGGATTTCGCTGAACAGCTGCAGGTGTTCCTTGGCACTTACCTCGAGATCGAGCCGTAACGCAGCACAACTACAACCCGGACGGGCCATCCCCCCGTCTGGGGCATGGCGCGCTCTGGGTCATTACGTGGAGAGAACCATGAGTACCAACGAAGAGCAGAAGATCGCAGCCGAGCAGTTTGGCTACCGGATCGAGCAGGGCGAAGAAGCGCTCGCCGGGAAGTTCTGGTGGACGCTCTGCCTGGCGGGCCTCGATGTTGAGGTTGGCCCACTGGAGTTCGACACGGAAGAAGAAACCTGGGACGACGCGGTTCGCGCCCACCAGGCTGAACTTGTCGAGATCGAAGCGATCGCTGCCTGAGCATCGAAGGCATCTGCCTCCTGTCCCCCCGGGGGCCAGGGGGAAGGTGTTTTCTGAGGTGCCTCGCACCTTAAACGGTAGCTGGATCCGACCGGGGAGCAATCCCGAACCCAGCCCACTGTCCGCTCAGGATAATCAACCCACCTTTGGGGAAGCCACCTTCTCCAGCCAGGGAGGGTCGTGGTGACCCTGTATTCTGGAGAACCACGATGACCTTACCCACCCCGACGACCGTCGGCGAACTGATGAAGCAGTTGCCGTTCTTTCTGGACGAAGAACTCGCCGAGGACATCACCTCGCTCGATTTCGACTGCCAGGTCGGAAAGGACTGCGCCGAAGTGCTCAAGCGCGCCTCGGCGCTAATTGAGGTCGCCTACGACGTACGCGGGCAGATCGCCGCGGCAACGCTGCGGCAGATGAATGTCTTCTACTACGGCTGAGGCGGACGATGACGATTCGATCCAAGTCTGCCGGCCAGCGTGCGTACGAGCGCGATGTTCAGCGCACGCCGCGGTATCACGATGGGGCGCCTCGCGTGCCCTGGGAAAAGCTCTCGAAGATCGCCCAGCGATCCTGGGAGCAGCCCCCTCGCCAGTAAGCGAGGACGAAACAGCGGGGCCGTGAGGCCTTGAAATCTCACCCTGCGGGGACATGCTTTGTCCCGGCCGGGGACAAGGTGTGTCTCCCGCTTCAACTGGAGCACACCATGTCTTGGTACAACCCTTTGAGGAGCATTCAGTCACGCGGGAGCCAGGCCGACCGGCCGGGTTCGCTGGCGGGGCTGGCTGCAGCTCGCAAAGTGCATCTCGGGCAGTTTTTCACACCCGACGAGATTGCACGCGTGATGTGGCGCATCGTCGAGCCGGCGATGCTGGCCGCCGAGAGCCAATGGAGGAAGCAGTCCATCATGGACAACTCCTGCGGTTCGGGAAGGCTATTGCAGTACGCCGACCCGCAAAAGCACATCCTGCTTGGCGTGGATGTGGATGCCGCACCGCTTGCCCGGTTGGGTGAAGTGGCAGTGGAGGCTGGGTTCGAGTGTGAGTTCGAGCATTGCGGGGTGGAGTCGATCCAGCCACGCAACGTCGACGTCGCGCTCATCAATCCGCCCTTCTCGGTGCATCTCGAGTCACCAACCCTCAAGCCTTACCCCTGCACGACCTACGGGAAGTATGGGCCGGGCACCGCGGCCGTGAGTCATGCCTATGCGCTGGCTCAGGCGGTGGATGCGGCCGATATCGTCGTGGCGCTGCTGCCGCGATCGTTCGTAGACGAGCTCGTCGCAAATCCTACGCTGTACCTGGATGAGCAGATGTGTGGTCTGTTTCATGCCGTGATCGATCTGCCGTCGGGTTCGTTCCGTGAGGAAGGCACCGAAGTGCAGGTGTCGCTCGTGGTCATGGGGCATATGGGCCGGCTGGCAAATCTGGCCCCCCGCGTGAAGCTGCAATCGCTGGACGATCCATTGCCCGAGCTACGCAACTTTCGGCTCTACAACCGAAGCGCTGCGAAGCTGGGCGTGGTGGGGGTCGAGGACGAAGGTCCTTCGATCACGCTGCCGGTCACTGGCAACAACACGGTTCGCATCGTCCGCGACGGACGGCGGATCAAGTTGCGCTACGCCTGCGGGCTCACGATGGCGAAGGTGCACAACGCCATCTTGCGCGAAGCGGTGATGAAGCTGCTTGGGGATGATCAACGTTTCCCCAAGGGGGTGAAGTACGAAGGGCAGGGGGTGCTGGATCTGGAAGTGCACCTTGCTCAGGACGATCCGATGGCTTCGTTCAACGAGTTCGTGGCCGAGGTTCGGAGCGCCGGCGGTTCGCCCGTCGTCGACCCGGGCATTTACGGGTATCTGAAGCGCGCAATAGGAGCAACGTTGCGCCAAAAGACGCCCCTGCGACACGTCATCTATGTCGAGAACGGCGTAGCGGGAGACGCAGATTCGCTCGAGGCACGCCCACGGCGGCCGCAGGTGGCCGATCCGAAGGTGTGGGGTTCGCCCGCACTGTCGATTGATCAGTGCTACCACTTTGCACGGGCTGAGGACGGGCAGTATGCGTTCGAGGTCAAGGGGCGCACGTTCCGGCTCACGCCGGAAGACCTGTACGAGCGCTTCGAAGTGGTCGCCGGCGCAGCCAAGAGCGGCTGGACGGTCGTCCATGAGGGTCTGCCGGCGAAGTATCCCGAGCAGGCTGCGCAATGGCGGTCAAGGGCGGCCCAGATGGGGCTGGACAAGGTCCTCTCGTGGGGCTACCAGTACGACGATCTCATCGAACTGGCGATGCAACCGAAAGGGGCAATCGCAGCGTGGGACATGGGTCTGGGCAAAGCTCGTCTCGCGACGGCGCTGATCACGTTGCACGGCTCGAAGCATGGGCTGATCGCAACCGAAGCAGGGCTGGTCGAAGAGATGGTGATCGAGCTCGAAGGGCTGCCGATTCCGAAGACCGACTGGCAGGTGATCACGAAGCCCGAGCAGTTGATGGCGCTTCGCAGGATCAACGTCATCTCCTACGAGCGTCTGCGCATGGAGATCGGGCGCGATGCGCAAAGTCCCAACCGGACAAAGCGAATGCGCAAGACCTACGCCGGGCAGCTTCGCCGGCGGATTGGGGTAGCGGTGTTCGATGAGGGGGATCTGTTGTGCAACCCGACGTCGGACCAGGCCCGTGCCTGCGAGCATGTTTCGCCCAAAAAGCGCTTCGTGCTGACTGCAACGCCGATCGCCAACTACCCGCGCGACATGGCGCCCATCCAGGCCTTCACGGCTGGTGACGGCACCGCGGCGCAACCGTGGGGATGGCGTCGAGGCAAGCTCGATCCAGTGTGGCGCAAAACCATGAACGTCGCACAACGTGGGCTTGATGCATTCCGCGACACCTTCGTGTGTACGGAGTGGGTGACCAAGGAGTTCACAGACACCCTGACAGAGGGCGCAAAGAGGGAAATCCCCCGTATTGCGAACCTGGAGGCCTACCGGGCGATGGTGGCGCCGCTCATCAAGCGGCGGATTGTCGAAGAGCCGGAAGTCTCGGCTTGGGTGAAGATCATCAAGGAAGATCGCGAGATCATCGAAGTACCTTGGGATCACGCCCACCTGGCTTACTACCTGAAGGTGGTCGAGGAGTTCTCCAACTACTACCAGCAGGTCAAGTCGGGGAGCGGTCGGAAGAACAACCTGATCGCGATCCTGGCCAGGATCAGGGCCGTGTCCTTCGCATCCGACTTCCCGCAGTACGGGGTGGAGGGGTTCGGGGCCTACACGGCGCTGACGACCAAGCAACGTTGGGTGCTCGATGAACTCGAGCGGCTGACGGCCGAGGGGAAGAAGACGATCCTGTACGCGGAGAACCCGCGCCAGGTCGAGTTGTTGCATTCGCACCTGGAGCAGCGAGGTGTGGAGTCGATGACCTTCCACGGGGGCAAGCCGATCAAGAAGCGGACCAAGGAGCTCAACACGCGCTTCCGGTTCGGGGATTGTCCGGTACTGCTAGCAACACTGGGCACCACGCAGAAGGGTCTGAACCTGTGGCAGGCCAGCGAGGTGCTGATGCTCGGGCGCTCGTGGTCGGCAACGACCGAAGAGCAGGCGATCCATCGCCTTCTGCGGCCGCAGCAAAAGCTCAAGGTGCGGGTGCGCTACATCCACCTTCCTGGTGGCATCGACATCTACAAGGACCAGTTGGTCAGCTTCAAGCGGGACTCTGCGCGAGCAGGTCTGGATTGGGCAACGCCCGACACCGAGGATGCGGACTTCTTGCATCTGGACAGTGTCATCGGGCGCTTCGTCGACGACATGGCCAAGTTGCACAACGTGGCTCGCCACGACGTGCGCAAGCTCATCGAAGCAAATTCATTCAAGGGAGTAGTCAATGTCTGAGAAGACAGCAATCGATCCCCCGTCGCTGTCCATCGGCGACGAGTTCGTGGTGATGACCCGCAATGGTCAGACCCGCAAGATCGTCGCCCGAATCCTCGGGCGGGAACACAACCCGGCAACGGGCATCGACATGGTGTGGCTTGATCGACGGATCCACCGTCGTCACGAGAGCACCATGCTCGAAGGGGCGGTCAAGTGGTCGGCCGGCGGGGCCATCTCGACCGTGCTGGCCAAGTAGGCGACGGTGCCCGAGCAGGACAAGCGCGAAGATATGACCGCAAGGCAGATCGAAGCACTCGAGGCGCGGGCGCGGATCGCGGCCCGCATGGCGGAACGAAGAGGTAAGCAAGCGTCCTGACAGGACAGCAAAGAACCCCCTGTACGCCCGATCGGGCGGCAGGGGGTTTTTCATTTCCGGATTGTGCCATCCAGAGTTTGCGGGCGGTTACTTGTGGCCGGCGAGGAGGGTGAGGATCTCGTCGCGCGTCGCGGTCGCGGCGCGAACGATTGCCTCGAAGGACTTTGCCCCATTGGCCTCTGAAAGCTGTGCGGTAGGCACTCGCGTCTGTTCCACGCCAAGCAGTCGGGTGAGGGGGTTGGCCGTCTGGGCTGCATGCTCGGCGAAGGTGAGTACCTCGGCGAGCGATGCGGGTTGCGTTGCGACCATGGGACGGTCGTGGCCAGCGTTGATTGCCTCGACGATGACCGTGGGTAGCTCGAAGGCCTGGAGCATGGACTGTCGAACCGGACCTTCCCAGAGGGAAACGAAGTGGGCGAACTTGAGCAGATGATCGTCAAGCGCCGGAAACTTGGAGGCCATCGCCAAGAGGTAGAACTGGCCCACCTTCGACATCAGGCCAGTCATCAGTGCAGTGTCTGGCGAGCAGATCTTGAGTACCTTGGCGGTGGCATAGCACCAGGAATCAACATCAACCGAATGTGCCCAAAGCTCTGACGCAAGTACCCGCATGCGCTTAGTCCGCTGGTCTCGAGCGACTTGCTCAGCTGCGGCCGCGAAGATAAGGCAGCGGAAGGTTGTCGAGCCGATACGGTTCAAAGCCTTGCTGACGCTTGAGATCTCTTTCTGTGACGGATTCAGGAGCACGCTATTGGCAGCGCGTAGCACCTTGGCGCTAAGCACTGGATCGGTACGAACGAGGCGCGCAATCTCTTCGATCGAAACTGACGGATCCTCCGAGAGCTTCATGACGCGAAGTGAGAGGCTGAAGACCGTAGGAAAGGTCAGAGCGCCTCTACCAAGATCGCGTTCGATCGTCTCGGTAAATGCGGCTAGCTGCTCTTCAAATGCGATCATTGTTCGAAGTCGTCCTTCAGGGGGGGTGAAGTCTATGCGATTTACGTTTCTGATGCGATAACACAAGTTCTGGACAAGCTATTTGCAGCACGTCAGAATAGGAACGTTTGAAGACCCTTTCGTCGATCGGTAGCTGGTTCCACCGAGCTCTCTTGAGCGAACCCAGCCGTCAGTCCTTCCTGGACCTCAACCCACCGCGGGGATACCTATTCCCCATGGTCGGGGCGTGGTGTCTCCGCACTCACAGGAGATTCACCATGCATTACCAAACCACCGTTCGTACCGATGCCGATTACGCTGACATTCCCAAGGCTGCAGCGTTCATCATCGACCGAGAATCTGCGCAGTCAATCCTTCGCCTCTCGGCCCTGATCAAGGCCAACGGTCTGCACTGCCTGGAACTCTTCGACTACCGTGTCGACTGGGACTGGGGAGATGCTGAGGGCAGCACCGAGGCCGAAACGCTAGTCGTGTTCGCCGAAGAGTTCTGCTTCTCGGCGATGGTCAAGCACACCAATGTCGAGATCCGGACTGAGCAGAAGCGCTGCGCCGATCTGGCACATTTCCATGGGTTGAGCTTCGACGAGGCAGGAACCCCGGAAGATGCGTTCGTCGATCACGTCGCCTCTCTGTCCATGTGGGACTGGGACGACGATAAGGGCGCCGCACTCAACGAATGTGAGGAGCCCTCTGAGGGCTATCAGGACTCGCACGAAGCCTTGATGGGGCTGATCGAAGCTGCGCGCGATCTCCTCGCCAAGAAAGCAGCCCATGTTGAAGAGCGGGTGCAGGATCGTGAGACGCCTGCGCTGGTGCTGGTCAAGCCGGAGGAGTCCGGCTCGGACTATGTCCTGCAGGACGGTTCGCCGTCGTGCAGGATTACCGTCGGATCGATCTCGGTGCACGTGCGACGCAACACCGACACCGGTGACGAGGGCGTGATCGTCGATCTGTTCCCCCGCGGGGCGGAAGACGAGTCGCTCGCTTCGACGTACGCGTTCTTCCAGGACGCCGAGGAAGAACTCTGCTCGGATCGCGGCATCGACCTCGATGACGTCTCCGAGTGGGTCGGGCTGCACTACCAGCGAAACTTCGAAGCAGAGCCGGCTGCGGCCCGCTACGACTGGATCAAGCGTTACCTCGAGTCGCATCGGGACGGCGAGCTGGCACAAGCCGCCTGATCAACCATCTCAAAACCCTTGCGGGGAACCTCCTCGCAAGGGGGTTCTCCGCAACCCACATGGAGAACCCCATGAACAAGCCTATCGTCGTCCATATGGACATCATCGGCGTTGGAGAATACTTCGCGTCCGATGAGGACGCCGAAATCGTCCTAAGCGCACTCAACTCCTACGGCTTCCTGCTGAAGGTGCCTCCGAAGGGGGTGCTCAGGCGTTGGAGCTTCGGTGAGTTTGCAGACGCAATCGAGGCCGTGTACGACACGGCCGAACCGCGCACTGCCGCTACGGTGCAAGCGCTGCGCAGGATTCAGCTCACAAGCGAACTGCGAGAGCAAGGCATCACCGACTACTGCGGTCAGGTCTGCGGCGGCGGTGAATGTGGAAGCGGTCCGACTTGCGTATACGGGATCGATCCGCGCACGCATCTGCCGGGCATTGAGCACACGGGTGAAGCCCATGAGACGCTCTGATGCACCGTACCCGGCGGGTCTCAAGCCGGGCGACTTCATCCAACCGGAAAACTGCTTTGGTGACGTTTTCTTCGAGGTGGCCAGCTGCTATGGGCCGTCGCAGGGAACGTCTCTCTGGCATGTCTGGTACGTGACCTACGACAAGCATTGCCGCGTGCCGCGCACGTCTTGGGTAAACGGTGCCATCGGCATCCGACGGGTGATCCCGGCGGAGATGGCGGTGCCCGTGATGTTGACCACTCCCTCCACCTCAACCGCCTGGGGCGGTTGAGGTGTGGGTTTCCTGGTTCATCGATCTGAGCGCAGTGCCGTTTCCAGCACCGCGACTTACCGTGATCTCCCCAAGCGTGACTTCGGAGCGGTCCGCCCCTAGTTGTTTCTGGCGCATCCGCATCACACGCCTCTTCTCCTTCGGTTTGTATTCGCCCGAAAGGAGGAGCCTCACGCCGCGCTGGGCGATGTTCTGCGCAGCGTTATAGTCGGCGTTGTCGATGTTGCCGCAGCGTTGGCAGACGAATTCGGCTTGGGAGCGCCGGTTGTCCGGGTGAGTGTGCCCGCAGCGGGCGCACGCCTGCGACGTGTGATGAGGTGCCACTTCCACGACGAGCTTGCCCGCTCGCCGTGCCTTGTATTCGGTGCAAGTCTTGGTCGTGCTCCAGGCAGCGCCCAGAATCGACCGATTGAGCCCTGCCTTGGCGCGTTCGCCGTTTTTCTCCCAGCGACCGGGTTCGATCTGTTTCGCCGTGGGCCTGCGGGTCATGCGCTGCACGCCCAAGGCCTCGAACACGATCAGGAGCGCCTTGGGGTCGGAGACCAGTGCATGGCTCGTCTGATGCGCAAAGTCGCGCCTTACGTCCTTCTCGTAGCGACGCAGGCAGGCGATGCGGTGCGCAGCCTTGCGACGATTCGCCCCACCCTTGGCTCTGCGCGAGAGCTTGCGTTGCCAGCGCCGGGCGGCCGCCTGCTTCTTGGCGATGCGATCACGCTGAACAGGCGTGAGATCGAACTGTGCTCCGTTCGAACACGCAAACGGAATCGCGACACCGCGATCCACGCCCACCGTGCGTGCCCTGAGCTCGTCCTCGCTGAAAGATGAAAGCCAGTCAGCCGTCTCCGAGTCCGAAGGTTCCGGGACGCCATCGTCGTTGGTGAACGACAGATACCAGCGCCCCGCATCGACCGAGAGCGTGATCGATGCGGGAATCGTGTGCGCCCGGTGCGCGGCGTAGCGCAGCACGCCCACCGGGCACTTTCGGGTGCCGACTTGGAGCCGATAGCCGACTGCGCCCGTCTCCGAATCAACAACCTGCTCGAACCGGAATAGTTCGCTCGTGAGCCACACCGCCTGAGCGCCATGGCGTTTCTGGAGGGTGGGCCTACCTCCGAGCTTCTTCCAGTAACGGCTGTAGGCCTGCTTCCAGCGCACCGCACCGTTTCTGAGCACTTGTGAGGGCACTTGCCGCAGCCACGGCGTGGCCTCGGTGATGAAGTGGCTGTACTGCTGGTCTTGCGGCGCGAACTGGCCGGTGTGCTGAAGGGACTTGCGTGCGAAGGTCCGGAAATAGCGGTCCTCGCTCACCTTGGCGTTGTAGATGAAACGCTGGCACCCAATCCACCGCAGCAGACTGGATGCCTGCTCGGTGGTGGGATAGAGGCGAAAGCGAAAACCGGACTGCATTCACCCAACGTACCACGGGCCCCTCGCAGATCAAGCCCTTGTTTGGTGTCTTCACGGACGCCGCCCGCTTGACCCCCTCCTAACCCTAAGGGTTCAGGAAGGGGAATGCGCGGGCAATTCGGTCAGCAGCCTTGCTGCTCACACGCTCGAAGACAACGACGGTTGGAAGGATGATGCGTTGCTGCCGCAGCAACTCGACCAACGCGTCGTCCAGCACGATACCCCGCTTGCCGATTCAAACTTAATCACTATGATTGAATCGGTATCAGAACACATCATAAAGGATCGTGCCCGATGGACATCTTCAGCCCCCCCGCGACGAGCAACCAAAAGGACTCGGCCTGGAAACGCATTGAAAACTATGTAAAGGAAGAGCGGCCGCTCCAGTCGATCCGCAAGATCGTCGTCAAGGGTTCGGTCGATGTGGTGTTCCGGCGCTGCGACAACCCGATGCTCATCGTGGCCGGCGAGACGGCTGAAGCGGTCGAGTCGGTCAAGACCTATTTCAAAGGAGGGAAGCTGGTGATCGAGCGGGAAGGCATGACCATCAGCATGGTCGCCGGCCGCGACATCGTCTTCCACGGCTCAGTGTCCGGCTCGTTCGTGTTGGGCGACATCGTAGACGGCAAGCCAATGGGCGCGAGCATCAGCCAAGGCAAGGTGGTAGTAGGCGTCGGACTGCCCGAGGCACCGGCCGTAAAGAACAAGGGTCGCGGCGATGTAACCCTGCTCGATCTGCGGCAAGCGGTCTTGGACCTCGAAATCGAAGGCTCAGGCGACATCACCGCCTATGGGCAAGTCGCACACCTGGAAGTCGAAATCGCCGGCTCCGGTGGTGTATACGCCAGCGAGCTGATTGCAGACCGCGCAAGTCTGTCGGTTGCTGGGTCTGGCGATATTGAGGCATTCATTCGTTCCGAAGTACGCGCCCGCGTGGCCGGGTCTGGCGTCATCCTCGTGCTGGGCAATCCGCCGCACCGTGTCCACAGCGTTTCCGGCTCCGGCAAGATCAAGTTCCGATAGGAGGTGCAACATGACCACAGCAACCAAGGTGCTGACCGCACACGTACCACTTCCGCTGGCCGACAAAGTAGATCAAATGGCTTCACGGCTTGAACGCTCGCGCGGCTGGATCATAAAGCAGGCGCTTTCCGCCTGGATCGCCCAGGAAGAAGAGCGCGACCGACTGACGCAAGAAGCGCTGGCTGACGTAGACGCCGGCCGCGTCATCGACCACCAAGCCGTGCAAGCGTGGGCGGAGAGCCTTGGCACCGACCAGCCGCTGCCGGTACCGCGCTGATGGAGATGAAGTGGACCAGCAAAGCGCTTTCCGATTTGGCGCGCTTGTATGAATTTCTGGCTCCGGTGAACAAGCCCGCCGCTGCGCGGGCGGTGCAGGCGCTGACCAAGGCCCCGACCATCCTGCTGACCAACCCACGCATCGGCGAGCAACTTTTCCAGTTCGAGCCGCGCGAGGTACGGCGAATTCTGGTCGGGGAGTACGAGGTTCGCTACGAAATTCAGGATTCGATCATCAACGTGCTGCGGCTGTGGCATAACCGAGAGGACCGCTGAAATGGCTTTGCCACCAACCTACTATGACTTCGTGCGCAAGTTGCGCCCCACCCTGGTTGAGAAGGGGGAGCAGGACGCAGCGGATTTGTTGAGCGGCCCCAACCCGCCACTGGCTATTCATAGCGTGGACGACTACGACAGCCGATTTCCGCAGTACATCGAACGACTGAATGCGGAGATCCTTGGTTATGGGGCCGACCATCCCGGCGTTAGTGTCGAGGAGATGTCGCCATTCCTTTCCAGTGCGCCACCACAGGCGAAGGCATCCCTCTCCAGTCTTTATGGCACGGTGAGCAACGAGTATCACAGCGTGGTGAACTTCGCCCTGGCCGGCAAGAAGACTTTCCATTTCAGCGACAACCTGGCCGAGCACCTAGCGAACACCGAGATCAACCTGAAGGCGGCACTGATCCAGTTGCCGTTTCCAACGTGCCTGTTCACCTTCACGTCCCGTGCCGTCATCAACGCGATGCACAACATCAGGGGCGATGCAGGGCGCTGGGCCATGAACATCACCGGCCTGGATTATTCCGCGCCGGTTTCCGTATTCCTCACCATGCATCCTGCCGGTGCTGGCCTGCCCGGTCGCAAACTACTCATCTGCGCATGGCATGCCAAGCTGCCAGACACGTCCTATCTGGCGATCAAGCGCGAGCTGTACCTGGGCGACAACTGGACGCTGGAGCAGGCACTGCGTACTGACTGGGAAACCTTGACGCCGAACGACCTCGGTAGTGGGCTGTGCGTGAATCTGAGTGAAGCGTCCATCGCGCACCAGGACGACGATACCTTCTACACCGATGGGCTTGCTTTCTTCCGGATTGTCCTCAATGCCGTGCTGTACCTGTCGTCCGACAAGGCCGATCTGACTGCCAAGGAGAGCCCACGCAAAGAGATTGAGGACAGGGCAAACGGTATCGCGTCGCTACCGAAACGGCGGAAACTGCTCCAAACGACAGGACGGTATTCCGCGCTCGATTACGAGGAGGTGGGCGCCTCCGTAGGCCCCATCGTGATCCAGAAAGGCGAGGCAGAAGGGGGTGAAGACGGGAGTGGTGGCGGGAAACCACTGGTGAGGTTCATGGTACGAGGCCATTGACGCCGGCAGCCGCACGGTCCAGATAGCCAAGATCGCAAGCTGATCTGGATTCGGCCGTACTACAGAGGCCCCGACCTCGCCGCCACCATCAACAAGCCCTACCTGGTGAAGTGAAGACGGGCGGACGGCTTAGGGTACGATTTATTCCGTTTCGTGCGTTGCCCCCAACAAGCAACGCTTGAAGACACCGTTTCCAGCTGTATGCTCTTGGAGAGAGCCTTCAGAGGAAGACATGAGCGAAGTGAGCGCAAAGCCGACTGCTGGGGACATGCGTGCGGTGGGAAAGAAGCCGGTAATCCTGCCTGTGCACGAAGAAGAAGCGCGTCGCCTCCGAGGGATATTTCAGGCTAAGTCGACCCTGTCCCAACTGGCGTTCGGTGCTGAATACGGCGTAGGAAGCCAAGGGATGGTCTGGCAGTATCTCAACGCGCATGCACCCTTGAATGTGTCGGCCGCGATGAAGTTTGCGCGAGGGCTAGGGTGCGATATTGCTGAGTTTTCACCGCGCCTGGCGGACGAATTGTCCGAGTACCAAGCGGCGCGACTCGGCGTCTCTTCCTGTTCGGAGGGGATTCTTCGTACCTGTGAACAGCTCCCGGTCGCGCAGCGAGAGATGGTAGCCAGCTTCGCCAGGTTTCTGCTTGCTCAGGCCTGACCGAAATGCGCGGCAAGCCCCGGTACTTCAGGCCGGGGAAGGATTCTGGCCGCGGGACACGCGGTTCTGGCCGGCGACGGGCAAGCGCTCGCGGAGGGACAGGTGCAGTCAGACCGCCCGGTGAAACGATAACCCACCGAGGGGCTACGCCGTGCGGCCTAGCCCAGCAGGAAACCCGACCCTTCCCGCAACGGGGGGGCGCGAAGCGAGAGGGCCGGGAGGATGTCAAAATGCGAGCTTGCGGCACATCAAGCCAGACATCGGGGGCTGTTCAACTCGTCACCCTCTACCATTCTGTTCGCGATCGCTAACTTTTGAGTACGCCAAGATGATCCCTCTCGTTTCCAGCATCGCCTCTGTCGACCTGATCCGCCTTCGCGACCGTGTGCTCACGGCGCCTTGTTTCACCGGCACCGCAGGCGACTATCCGTGGGATCGCTGGGAGAGGGCCGCTCTCGAAGCGGGCGTGCGCAATGATCTCGCCGGCCTTGGGCGTGCTGTCTTTCGCGAGGCGTTCCAGCACGACTGGTCGAACGAACTCAAGGCCGAGTGTGGCTGGATCGATGGCGGGGCAGAGATGATCCTGCACGCGTTGGCAGTGCCTGATGAGGCCGTAACGCGCTGGGAGGCGCTGATCGAGGCCGATGGCTATCCAGATGAGATGGAGGCGCCGCGTATCGACCTCGACCCCTACGAGCTTGCCGATCGTCTCGAGGCCGTCGGCATCAAGTCGAGTATAGTTCGCACTTAACGGCTCGGTGGCGAATGGCGGGCTATTTCCTTCGCCAACCAGCGCGCGGTGCCCATCACCACGATGGGGTTCCGCTCGGGCAAGAGCCAGTTCATAACGCGGGTGAGCCAGGTGGGCCAGCCCTTAGGCAGCCAGATGACGGCGAGGTCAGCGCCAAGCGCCTCTTTCTGGCGTCTGGCTTGGACTCGTGCCTTTCGTTGACGGGCCTGATCGCGAAGCCGGCCCCGCCAGAAGCGGAACGACTTGATCTCGATGGTGGCGCACCATCCGGCCCGACGGACGATCAGATCGATGTCTCCGTACCGGGTCAAGTGTCCTGACTCGACGGTGAACCCGGCCTTTTCGAGTTCGGGGATCGCGCGGCTTGAGAACGTCGCCTCGATCTCTTGTCCGTGCTGGCGCGCTTGCACCCGAGAACGGATGCGCCACCCAAGCAGCAGGCTCAATGCAGCGGCAGCGGCCGCATAGAGCCTGATATCGGGCACCAGATACGCAGAGAGCGCAAGGATAGGGGGCGCACAGAAAAGAAGTAGCGCCGCGCGCCGCTGATCGCCTTTCCAGGGCGTGAAGGGCTTGTGTGCTATGTCGTGCCCCTCAGACGAGATTGCTGCCCGCACGCTCCTGAAGTAGCGCTGCATCGGCCAGGTCTTTGGAGGTCCTGTACTTCGTGTACAAGGCGGCAATCGTTCTCTTGTGCGCTTCCGGGTCGAAGGGGCTGGCGCGCTGTTTATCGATGAGGCCGCGGAAGGTTCTAGCAAATCGCGGACTCATGGTGACCATGCGAAGCGCGGCGACGCGCCCCGTGTTCGAGTCGACAAGCACCACCGTGAGCGGCACGAACGCGTTGTCGGAGGGCTCGCCTGGACCGCGATCCGCCTCGCTGACGAGGTGAATCGAAAACGCCTGATCCGACCAGGCCCACGTTCCATCGATCCGGAAGAGAAAAAAGATAACCCCTTGCTCGTAGTGAAGCCCGATGTGCATGGCGCCGTGGCGAAAGGCCGCGATGCTCTTCTCGGAAGGGCTGGCCTCGCAGATCTGGAGCAGAAAGCTGCCGTCGAAGTAGCGAAGCTCAAAGCGATTGTCGGGCCAGTGCGTACGCTCCGGGGTGAAGAGATCGCCGATGGCCAGACGCCACCGGGGGTGTGTTCGTTGGTATCCATGCAGACGATGCTGCCATAGGAGGAGCGCGTTGCAAGGCCCGGCGAAATCGAGCAAAATCGTAAACGTTTCTGGCAGTTCTGTGCCGATCCGGTAGCTGGACCCACCGGGCTCTCACGAGCCGAACCCAGCAGTCAAAGTCCGTTCAGGACTTCATCAACCCTCGCGGGGCATTCAAGCCCGCAGGGCTCGTGTGCTCCGTTTTTTCTTGGAGCACACCATGAGCATCATCGAAGCGACCCCCGAAGTAACTCGCACCCGAAAGTTCGACTTTTACGCCGACCCCGGGCATGGGTGGCTCGCGGTCAAGCGCACCGACCTCCAGAAGGCCGGCGTTGCGGACCGGATTTCCCGTTGCAGCTACCAACGCGAGGACATGGTGTTCCTTGAGGAGGATTGCGATGCGGGGATCTTCATCAAGGCGCTGGCCGAGCAGGGCATCAAAGCCGAGTTTCGACAGCATCACACGGATCGTTCTTCCAAGATCCGCGGCTATGCTTCGTACGCCCCCCAGTGCGTCACGCTTGATCTGCATGCAGGGGAGTACCACGCCCAGCAGTGCGATCGCCTCAAGACCGAGATCGAGAAACTCAAAGACGATCTCGCCTTCCACCGTGAGCAGCTCAGTGCGGTGCGAAAGACCGAGAAGAGTGTTTCCGGAAACGCGGTAATCGATGCACTCAAGGCTGCGTTCATGTGGGCGAAGGTGAAAATCTCGCCCGCTGCCGGCATCGTCTATGTGACGGTCAATGTCAGCGCTGAGGGCGCAACCCGGGCGCACCGCGCTTGCGAGGCGTTGGGGTTCGAACGCCGAAGCACCGATCCGTGCGACGTCAACAACATTGGCTCGGCCAAGCACAGCGACTATCGGAAGTTCGACGCACCAACGATCAAGCTGTACCTGGTCGAAGAAGTCCACTAAGCAGCAACTTTCCCAACCGGGGGCACCAATCCCCTAGGGGGAATGGGCGCCCCCAGCAACCTATCTGGAGGCACCACCATGGCACGCATCGTAACCGTCAGCATCCTCGTCGACGAAGTCGAGGAGGCGAACGTGACCGACAGCATCAACGAGATGCTCCGCAACCAATGGATCGAGAACGGCGGCAATGTGATCGACTGGGCAATCGATCATGTCGGCGCAGTTTGCGAGGAGATGAACGACTCGATCGAGAACGGCACCTACAAGGAAGGCGATGCCTTCTGCGATTGGGTGATCTTCTCCCGTTCCGAAATGGAAAAGGGTGACGGCGCCGGATTCTGGTCGAACCACTACGGCTGGTCCACGCTCGACCTTGCGACAAAGTTCGCGAGCACCGAGGGGGACAAACCCGTAACCGCCGGGGATGATGCAACCTGGATGCTGGCACCGTACCGTCTGAACTTCTTCCGGGCGCTCCTCATTGAGCAACCGGGCGCCGAGATGCTCGATCAAACGCCCATAGCCTACGAGTGCTGGGCCGAGACCGAGGACCATGCCAAGGAACAGGTCATCGACGCCTATCCCGGATGTCATGTCCTGGAGGTCGAGGGAGTAGTGCAATGAGCGAAGAGAGAGATCGTCAAGCCAATAGGCTGGCCTGGGCCAAAGAACTCCTGATCTACTGCGAGGACGCGATCGCGGCGCAGCAGCGGATCATCGAGCGCGATGGCGCGCTCGAAGCGTATGCGCTTTCCCTGCAGTCCTTGCAGTCGCAGCGTGAGCAACTGATGGGAGAGATCCGCGAGCTTGAGGCGGCCATCGGGCAGTCCTGAGTACGACTTCCAACCAAAACCCAAGGGGGCAAACCGCGCCCTTGGGTCGGTTCCCCCGCAACAACGAGGAACCGCAACATGGTGTATTTCCGTATCACCACCGCAGACGGCCGGCGCTACGTCGGCTCCGTGCAAGGGCACGGCGGACAACTGGGCGGCGGTGCTGCCCACTGCGGCCCGGCGCGCGAGCGCGAAGTTGCAGCGAATGAACTGCAGCACAGCATCGACGCGATGACCCACACCGGACGCTGGAGTGGAACGGTGCTCGAGGCGCGCGAGAAACCGGGGCACTGCATCGTGAAGTCGGTGAAGGACTGGAAAGTCCCGAACGACGGCGCGTTCAACGTGCATCACGTCCCGCTTGCCGACGCCACGTTCGTTGTCCTCTCCGACGAGGAAGTGCAGGCGATCCAGCCTGGGACGTGCCGGGAGGACATCCCGGACGAGAAGGCGGCAGTTGCTGCTGATCGGCTGAACCATTACCAAGAGGCATAGCCTCGAAGGCCCGACTTGCGCGCATGCGTGTAAGTCGGGCCTTTTGCTTTCGTGGGCTTGAAGAACGCGGCTCTGCCGGTACGCTGGACGCATCGAATCAGCATCCGTTGCCGTACCAATGTCCAGTCTGTACCTATCCGACGACACCGAGGGCCGACTCCGCAGGGAGTTGGGCGAGCCGTGTCGTTCCTGCCGGCATCTCTTCGTTCGGTTCAGCCCGATCCTGGATAATCCGATTCGAGGCTGCAAAGCTGCCGGGGACAACGAGGTACTGGGCCGCGTCCTCGTGCGGCTGGCCGAGTCGGGACGCTGCGACGAGGCGATGCCGTTCGAGCTCTCAGATTCGGTACCGGAGATCGTGCATGCAGAACAGATCGCGAAAGAGAAGCAGACGCCTGAGCCGTTCGAGACAAGTGCTATCGGACAGTTTGTCCAGGTCATAACGAAAGGATAGAGAGTGAGCTCGAACAAGGTCTGGAATCTCGTGTACGTTGTCGGCAATACCGGGCGGGTGGTGAGCGCCGCAGACAATCCGCAGACACGTGCGAACGCACTGAGTGGTGCTGAGACGGTGGCCAAGAACGGCTGGCGCGTGTGGGTGCAGCACCACCAGACCGGCAAGCGCATC
This sequence comes from Thauera sp. 27, assembly GCF_000310125.2. Lineage (NCBI taxonomy): Bacteria > Pseudomonadati > Pseudomonadota > Betaproteobacteria > Rhodocyclales > Zoogloeaceae > Thauera > Thauera sp. 27. Next base: position 26,575 of record NZ_AMXB01000028.1, on the reverse strand, counting down.
TTCGAGAGTCCGGCCGAAATCGAGGCGAAAAAGGCTGCCTACGCGCGCCAGCTCGAGGAGTTCGTTACGCGAAACTTGCCTCCGCACATGCGTTGAGTCCGGCCTGGCGCTGCGCTATAGTCATTGTATTTTCTGGCCTCGTGCCGAACCGGTAGCTGGACCCACCGGGCTCAACCGAGCAAACCCAGCCTCTCTCGTCCGCACAGGACAACAACCCACCTCACGGGGACATCACTCCCCTGCAAGGTGGGCGTGGTGTCTCCGTTTTTTCTGGAGAAACACCATGCAGAACTACCAAGTAGTGAAGATTGGCTCGAACCGTGGCATTCCGAGGGTTTGGCTGCAGGGTCGCCAGCCCGAGCAGGCCGGTTTCACGCCCGGTTCGTCGTTCTCTGTCCATGTCGAACGTGACCGAAAAGCGGTCATCCTGCGACGGGAGGAGGGCGGCCTTCGTCGCGTTTCCCGCAAGGAGGCCGGCGGCAAGGAAGTCCCGGTGATCGACATCAACTCGCTGGAGACGCTGTCAGTCTTCAAGGGTCTCGAGCAGGTCCGAATCGTCACCGGCCAGGGCGTGATCTACATCCTGCCGCTGGCGAGTGAGGCTCGAAAGGTCGAGCGTATCGAGCGGCTTCGTCAGAAGCTGCAGCGGGGCGAGGCTCTCAAGGTCGGGTCGCTCTCGCACGGCGGGGGTGTGCTTGATCTCGCGCTCCACCGCGGGTTCGGCGCCGAAGGCCTCCAGACGCATCTGGCCTTCGCCAATGACATCCGTCCGGAACTGCTCGAACATGCCTCGTCGGCTAACCCCGCCTGGCGCCCGGACACGGTCGCACTCGGGGCGCCCATGCAGGAGCTCGTGTTCGATGCCTGGGCGATGAGTAAGCTCAGCGAGGTCGATGCGCTCTTTGCCGGTATTCCATGCACGGGCGCAAGCCTCTCGGGGCGGGCGAAGAACGGCACTTCGTGCGCGGAAGCGCACCCGGATGTCGGACACCTGGTGGTGGCGTTTCTGGCCATCATCGCCAAGGTCAATCCGGCCCTGGTGGTGCTCGAAAACGTCGTGCCGTACGCAAACACGGCCTCGATGTTCATCATCCGGCACCAGCTTCGCGATCTGGGCTACGTCGTGCATGAAACCGTGCTCGATGGGGCCGAGTTCAACGAGCTCGAGCACCGACAGCGCATGTGCATGGTGGCGGTCACCGAAGGGATCTCCTTCGACTGGTCGTGCCTGGTCAAGCCTGAGCGTCGGGAACGGCGTCTGGGCGAGATCCTGGAGTCCGTCGCGGATGATGCGCCGTGCTGGTCCGAGATGGGCTACCTTAAAGCCAAGGAAGAGCGTGACGCTGCGGCCGGCAAGGGGTTCGCGATGCAGATCGTGGGCCCGGAGTCGACCAAGGTTGGAACGATCGGGACTGGCTACGCCAAGAACCGAAGCACCGAACCGAAGGTGCAGCACCCGAGCCGGCCCGAGCTGCTTCGCTTGCTCACCCCGCGTGAGCATGCAGCCTGCAAGGGCATCCCTGCGGAGCTGGTCGAAGGTCTTTCCGCAACCACAGCGCACGAGGTTCTCGGTCAGTCGATCGTGTTCTCGGCGTTCGTGGCTGTTGGCGAGCTTCTGGCCCGGACCTTGAAGCGCTGGTTCAGCGTCGCAGAGGTGCAAGAAAACGAACTGGCTGCGCTGTTGATGGCGGCCTGAACAATCACTCGCCCGATGGGTTCTCGCCCATCGGGCGAGGACTCTCCCGGGCATTCGCTGGAGAGAGAAATGCAAGATCGAAAGAACCGCCCCAGCCTGGGGGGCAGCGCCGAGAGAATCCACGAGGCGTTCAAGAACCACAGCCATGAATGGTGCGGACAGCGGATCACGGAGGCCGAGATCATCGGCGCCGGCGAGCAGTACCGTCTGGACAAGGGCGGCAAGCTGCTTCGGGTCGTGAGCGAGATCTCGGTGAGGGACGCAACCAAGGCCGAGTTTCGAGCGTTCTTCGAGGCGATTGAGCTTGGCCAGGTGCAGATCTACCAGACCCCGCTTTGGGTTTCGGGGCGGATGATGCACCGGACGGTGCTCCACCAGGCAACGGGCATGCCGATCGACCCGGAAAGCCCGGCGGCGAAGATGCAGCAGAGACGATTTGCACTAGCCGTGCAGACGTACAGCATCGGATAGCAGCACACACAAACAACCTTCGGGGCCATGCCCCGAAAGGGTGCGGCTCCAAGGTCTCGCAAGCCAAGGAGGCGCATGAAACTCAATCGTGAGCGAGCCATTTACCTTGCTGCGGTGTCCCAGACTCTGGGTGCAGCGCAGTTCGGGTATTTCGGTGGGAAATCGCTGGAGCTTTTGCTCCAATCACAAGGATTACCGGACTCGCTTCTGGTTGTCCTGATGTGCCCGGCCGTGTATGTTGTATTCACTTTGGCAGGGTACTTCGTCCTGTCTGAGCGATTCACCAGGAGGCACTAATGGATCTCCAAGGAGTGCTCATCGGTCTTGCGGTGCTTGGCGGCATCGTTGTATCGATAATAGTGGGCATTGTAGGAATCAACAGTTGGGAAGCAAGGCGCAAGCGAGCTCACGCCAAGCATGCTTGAACCAAGAGAAACGCCCCGTTGTTGCCGCCACCGGCGCAGCGGGGCGTTTTCCGTTTACGGTTCGAAATGACCGAAATGCGCGGCAAGCCACGGCACTTCAGGCCGGGGAAGGATAGCGCGCTCGCTGCAGGCGAACTGGGGGCTTGAAATTCGGACCGGACGTGAGAGCCTGATCGCATGAGTGAGGGAGCGGGCTTCCATCGTGCGTACCGGTATCGGCTGCGGAGCAACCGCAAGGCCGAGGCGGTGCTACGACGCTGGGCAGGGTGCAGCCGCAAGGTGTGGAACCTCGCCCTGGCCGAGCAGCAGGCTCGACGCGAGCGTGGCGAGAAGTATGCCGGCTTCGCGGGCATGTGCCAGTGGGTCACCACCTGGCGCAAGGCCCCGGAGACGGCCTATCTTGCCGAGGTGCCGGTGCACGCGCTGCAAAACGTGGTGCGTGCGCTCGATGGCGCCTTCCAGCGCTTTTTCAGGAAGGAAGGCGGCTACCCGAAGTTCAAGCGCCGCGGCGACCCGATCGGCCTGCGTGAGACCGATGTGGCGTGCTTCGCGGTGGACGCGGCCAACGGCCGCATCCGCTTTCCCAAGGTGGGCTGGCTGCGCTATCGCGCCAGTCGGCCCATCGAAGGGCGACCGATCACGGTCACATTGCGCGCCGAACAGGACGGTTGGTACGCGTCGATCGCATGCGAGATCTCGAACGCACACCTTCCCGTGGGCACCGGCACGAAGGCCTGCGGCATCGATCGCGGGGTGAATAACTTCGCCGCCTTCGACAATGGGCAACTTGTCGCCCCGCGCGATGCGCACCGCAAGTCACTCGCTCGGCTGCGCCGCTACCAACGTGCCGTTGCACGCAAGCTCGAAGCCGCGAAGGTCGCCGCTGGCATCCCGAAGGACAAACCCTTTCCGAAGGGGTTTCGGCTGCAGGCCTCGAACCGGCTTCGCAAGGTCCAGGCACGGGTGGCGAAGATCCACCAGAAGATCGCGCGCCAACGCGCGGACTTCCTGCACAAGCTCTCGACGCAGATCGCCGACAAGTATGCGCTTGTGTGCCTGGAGGATCTGAAGATTCGCGCGATGAGCGCCTCGGCCGAAGGCACCCAGGATGCGCCCGGCAAAAGAGTGCGCCAGAAGGCGGGGCTGAACCGCTCGATCCTCGACCAGGGATGGTCGATGTTCAAGGATCAACTCGCCTACAAGCTCGAGTGGCGCAGTGGTCAGCTTGTGCTGGTCAATCCGGCTTACACCTCGCAGCGCTGTCATGCTTGCGGTCACACTCATGCGGACAACCGCAAAGGCGAAACCTTCCGGTGTGTGTACTGTGGCCACACCGACCATGCGGACGTGAATGCCGCGAAGAACATTCTGGCCGCGGGGCTCGCGGTTCTGGCCGGCGACGGTCATGCGCTCGTGGAGGAGACGGTGCAGTCAGGCCGCCCTGAGAAGCGAGAACCCACCGAGGGGCTACGCCATGCGGCCTAGTCCGGTAGGAATCCCCGCCCTTCCCGCAACGCGGCTTGCGAAGCAAGAGGACGGGGAGGATGTCAACACAACCGAAGGCAGTACGTTATGAACCCCACGGATGAATCCGAGGCTTCCTGCGGGGACACCGGTGAAACGACGGTCGCAGCAGCCCGGCGCGTGGTTTGCTGGAAATGCGGAAGAATGCTGAGGTTGCGACAGGATGGGCTGCTGCCGCGGCACACAACAGACCTTTCGCGTGCGTACCGTCGACGCGGGGCGTCTTCCCGTGAGTTGGATCACTGCCCCGCGAGCGGATCGCCGCCGAGAGACGGAGATGACTAGGTGGTCGCATGTACATGGGGGCTTGCGCTCAATGTCTATCGTGCGAGCATGAGTCATCAAAATAGATCGGGAAAGGAACCATGTCCGAAACTCGTCCAATCGGCCGCTGGTTGGACACCGTGACCGCGAGGAACACGCGAACCGGTGAACTCGTGTGGCTTCCGGCGGCAACAGGGGGCCTCAAGACCCATGTTGCGACGATGGTGGGTCGGGAGTTTGCTGTGGTGCGACCCCTGCAGCTCGGGCACAAGCGGCAGTTCAATGTGCGGATTACCGGCTATGTCTGGTTCCCGGAGACCTTTCCGGAAGGCTCGCCGGCCAAGGTGATGGGTGTTCAAGAAAGTGCGGTGACTGGCTTTCCCACGATTGCGAAAGCGAAAGCAGCGGTCGCGGAAGCTCACCGCCTGCTGGAGAGCCACCTGCAGCACCATACCGAGTGACCACCAAGGAAAAGGCAGCATGGCCGAAAGAGCTAAGACCCACGCCGAGAAATCTATGCAAGTACAACTGGTGAATGGGAACAAGAAGATCGGATCGCATCTTCTGACAAGCACCGGGCAGTACAAAGTGGCGATTAACGTGGAGTGCCCCTTCTGTGGCGCGACTGTCGGAAACCGGTGTGCCGGTGTTGTGTTCCCGCAGTATCCACATACGGCGCGAATCGAATCTGCGCTCGGGATGGACTGCGGTACGTGGGAGTTCCTGACTATCGACGCATTTGAGCAAATGCCGCTATGACCGAACGAACATAGCCGGCCGACTGGCTGAAACGACAAACCACTACTTCAAGTGTGAGGGGCCCGGGTGGACGGATTCGCCCCAGTGCAGAGATTACACGCCGACTCCGAAGCAACATCTCGGGTATAAAGGGAAAGAAATGGACGAAGCCATTGAACGCCTAGAAGCGCTCAAGGCCGAATACGAGCGGTATTTGAAAGCGACCTATCAGCCGCAGCGTTACTACGAGGACCTTGAGGCAAAGGTCTCGGCTATTGAAGAGGCCATCGAGCGCCTGCGCTGGTGATACCGGGAAAGAGAGCATGTCGAGCAGCCCACGCATCCATACCAATCCGACCCTTCGCCAGGTGAAGCTAGCGAGCGGCCGGACGGTTGTTGTCGAGCAACTGGCAGAGCAGCATTACCTGGTGTGGGACAAGGGAGTCCCGCTGACCGAAGTACAGTGCATGCCCACGGGGTCCGGCCGCTGGTATTGCCGAGGAAGCGGGCTAAAGTGGTCCGACTCTCGCCGTGCCGCTATCCATGAGGGTCTGGTCCTAAACGTCAAAGGCGTCCGCATTGACCGCAAGCCTCTGGAGGCGTGGACGCCCCTCGCGCAACAAGCAATTGACGCCGAGCGCGAACGGCGCGGCGAACGGTAAGGCAAGGAACGTGAAACTCAAACCAGCAGGTTACAAGACGGCGCGAGGGCAGTTCTACGGAAGTCTGACGGCGATGCCCTCGCACGAACGCAGTACCGCGAAGGTGCTTCATGAACTTCCGGAAATCGATGTGGAGACAATCCGGCAAATCATCGAAGCTGCGGTTGTTGAGCATGTGCAGGGCGGCGACCTATGGCTTTGCACTAATCTGGCAGCAAAGAAGGTGCAGGAAGCGCTATCAAGCAGCGCGAATTGATCGCAACGGAAAAGGGGGGTAGACAGTTGAAGCGTATCGCAATTACTCGGACATCCAGGAGACTTAAGCTCAGCAAAGAGGAGGGTACGGACTGGTCGGTACTACTTGTGTATGCCGCAGTGATCATCTTGGTAATCGTTGCGGCACTCCCTTTGGCGGATCAGGTCGTAGCTGCCTACAGAGCGCTGTACGTCACCGGGAAATGAAGGCACACATGAGCGTAGCGTCGTTTGCCGTTGTTCGGCAGAAATCAACCGGGTTGTACCTGCGCATGACCAAGTTCGACCCCGTGACCAATGAGCCTCTGTATGGCCCTCTGGCTGCGTCGTGGATTGCGAACTCGGTCCCACAGGCGGCAGCGCAAGCCGGCTTCCTCGGTGAGGAGGACCACGAGGTCGTCAATGTGAGGTTCGCCTCCTCGGACTTGTCTTCGCTTGAGGGTAGCTCGCCTGAGCAGGTCGCAGCAATTCTGACCAACGCAAATACGCGCATCCACCTGGAAGTGGAAGTACCCCGCCAGGACGCATAGGAAATGTAGCCATGACGATTTATCTTTGCGGTGCTCTCATAGCCATTTCGCTGCTGGTCTTGGCCGGTGAGACGAAGGCTGCCCTTATTGCTGCCCTGGCGGCCATCGCTGGAGGCTTCGGCTACCGCCTTTATTCAGGGGAGGAAGTCAGGGCAGTGGTTGCGGACGTACTTCTTTGTGCCTCCCTTCTGCCCATCGGTTGGTGGGCGGCGAAGCTGTGGCATGGATTCATCGACGCCCCGCGAGTAACCGATAGCGACTGACCTGGAAAAGTCACGATGCCAAACCTGAACATTGTTATCTGCCCTGGCTGCGGCAGCGAGATCTCGGTGGACAACCACGGCTGTCCGGAGTGCGGTTATGAGAACAACGAAGATGGCCGGTTGCTCACCCTCGCCGAAATGCTGGAGCGGCCTAGCTACCCGGATCCTGGCGCAATGCGTCTCAATGACGTCTGCCCGGCGTTTATCAAGGCCGTCGTGGCGGCAACTCAAGCTGATTGATATCACGGGAAAGGACAGGACTGTGATGCACAGCCTTCAGGTATTCAAGCGACCAAAGCTCAGTATGCGCAACCTGTCCTTACCGCGTCCATTCGGAAGAGGCTTTCTGGTGGCAGCAAGGCTTCGACGCGGCGGAGGCGTTGACTGCCGCACTAAGTGAAGACACAGAGAACTGATAAGGCCATGACCACACCGATCTCTGTTGGCCACGGAGACGCATAACGCAAGGTGTACTGGACTAAGAGCAGCGGAGAGGTAGTTGGCCGACCCCTACGTTCGGCGCCGTGCCCTGGCAGCTTTGGCCAGATTGCGTTCCATGTACTCGATCGATGCCTGCAGGTCTGCTGTTGCTGCGACGATCGACTGTGACGAGTGGATGAGCTTCAGGACCGAAAACGCCGTCTCAGCGGTTGTGCGCGAGTAGAGGACTGCCTCCTTCGTGAAGCGTCGCCGACGATCTGACCGAGCGGTAACGCGCGTGAATCCGTACAATGTCATTATTCGCTAACGCCACACTAACGAAACGAAAGAGGACCAGATGATACTGGCCTTTTACGTAGGCACCCGGTGAAAGTAAAGCAACCGTCTGATCCGCTCAAGTTCATCACTCGCATGAAGGATGAGTGCAGTTGGAAACTTAGTTTATCGGCATCGTCTGCGGCATCGGGGGAGCCCGTTCAGCTCTACTTCACGGACGCCCAGTACGGTGGTGAGAAGGCGTCTCTTGCGGCTGCGCAGATTACCCGAGAGTCGCTGAGAGACCAGCAGCGAAAGCTAGGGCATCTCAAAGCGACCGTCAAAACCGCGAAGAGACTTTTGCCCGCCGGGGTCACGCGGCTCATTGACCGACGTCTCGACGCACAAGGACAGCCTCGTTATGACTTAATCTGGGTGGCGTACTGGATGGAGCCAGGGGAGGGGGGGCGAACGCACCAAGTCAAGAGACGTTTCAGTTCTCGCGCTCATGGCTACGAGAAGGCTTTTGTTAAGGCTCGCAACCTTCGAGCAAAAATGTCAGGCTTCAATATTGGGAGGCACCCTTGTCCGGATATATCAGACATTCTTGCCGGCGTTGATGATGCTCGGATGATCATCACCCAGGTGAATTTCTGCAAGCGGAACATATAAGTGGCTTGCGTAACGGCGAGACTGTGAGAGCCTGAATTATCGAACATAGCGGAGTAGGTGTCATTACGGAGGGGGTGCGTCGGGTGCTGTTCTCGCGTATCGATGCGCCTGAACGGTGACTGGATATATCTCTCTTGGAGTTCAGTCGTATTCCTATTCGCTGCAGCGCGTTTTCCGAGATTGGCGAAAGGGCGAAGTTTTGCTTTCAGGCACAGCGCTTATTCCTCAAGACCGAAAAGCGGCGTTTGCAGATGCCGTACGGGCATTGGGCGGCAAACTGATCGGATAGATAAGGGCGGCGATGATGATTCACGGATGCGAAACGCCGGGGATCATCGTGTTGAAAGCATGTGACCCAGGATAGTCACGCAAAGGGATATCGTTATGTGGAAACGTATGGGCGAAATCTGGATATGGATTGGGACGATAATAAATTTCGCCGTGGCTTTTGGCCTGGCTCAATTACTGGTGAGTTTTGGTTTGCGATGGTCCTTCATAGTTGATCGCCCACTGGATGCATCAGACAGTGTCTTAGGTTTTACTGTCTTGCTTGGTGTGTTCCTCCCTATTATCTTCCTGCTCTTTGTTGCCATGATTTCTGACGGTCTGACTCCCAAGGCCAAAGTGGAGTAGTACTTTAATGAGGACAGTCATCATCGGGTTTAAAGACGAGTTGGTGAAGGCCTGGCAAGTCCCAACGTTTTCCAGTAGGCGATAAAGAGAAAGCCGGTGGCGTTGGCAGTGACTTGGTGCTAATTGTGACTGAAGAGTCCGCGGCACAGCTATTCACTCCTTCGCGCCGATGCTACGCAGTGATCGTGGAGCGGTGACGGTTGCGCTCATCGCATGTATTGGTATTTGTGGATCGAGCAATCCAGACACTGAGGCTCATATGTGTGTAAGACGTTCTCCCGTGATGACGATCGTGACGGGCCTTTTCTTCTCTGCTCTTATCACGCAAAACGCTAATGCAGCACTCACCGGTGTTGTGGTTGGCGTATCCGACGGCGACACGCTGACAGTGCTCGATGGGGCAAACCGCCAGCATCGAATCCGCCTTGCCGCCATCGATGCCCCTGAGAAGACGCAGGCGTTTGGAGCCCGTTCATCTCAAAGCCTCTCGCAGCTTTGCTACGGGAAGCAGGCGAAAGTGTTTGACACCACCGAGGATCGTTACGGACGCACCGTGGGAACGGTGATCTGTGATGGCGTTGACGCCAACTCCGCTCAGGTCGAGCGTGGCATGGCGTGGGTCTACAGGCAGTACGCACCGCGCAACTCGCCGCTCTACCGGCTGGAGTCCCGTGCTCGAGACGAACGAATCGGTCTCTGGCGGGATGCCAAACCGATCGAACCCTGGCTCTTTCGTCGGGCCTCCCGTTAAAGCGTCCTGATTTAGCTGTTTTACCCTGGGATAGCTGAACAATGGGTGTATCGTCAATGCGCGCCGAAGCGTTCGCTGCTGATTGGCCTCGAGGCACAGGCTCGCGAGCGGCGCGTTGGGTTGTGGCAAAACAAGGCGCCCATTGAGCCGTGGGCATTTCGCCGCACGAAACGTTAGTCCTCGGGGGTTCTGGAGGACATGCGCGTGATCCTATTCAAGGGCGATTGGGCACGAGAGCGTTGGCTCCTGGTGGAGCAATACCTTGCCAGCGAGGAAGCGCCCCAACTCGACAGTCCGGTGTGCTACAACGCGGGTACGCTGCCGTCCTGAGCCTCTGCGCTCTTGCGAAACAAGCAAGGTGCGGTAGTTTTGTGTCATGAGACTCCATTGCCGAACGCCCCAAACCCCTCTGCCTCCCCACGCTTCGTTGCGTGATCGCCTTTTGGCCGCGCGAGGTGCCGATCCTTCTGAGCGCGACGATCTCGCGATGCTGCTGGCCCCGTCATCGATGAAGGATATCGGGGTAGCGGCATTGCGCATCGAAGAGACCATCGCAGCAAATGGGCACATTGTAATCGTGGCCGACTACGACGCTGACGGTGCCACCGCGTGCGCAATCGCCGTGCGAGGCCTGCGCATGTTCGGGGCGAGCGTTTCGTTCGTGGTGCCTAATCGTTTCACGGATGGCTACGGCCTGAGCCCCGCGCTTGTCGATCGGGCACTCGAACACAAGCCCGCGCTTATCGTAACAGTCGACAACGGGATCGCAGCCCTTGCAGGAATCGATGCCGCCAACGCCAAAGGTGTTCCCGTAGTCGTCACCGATCACCACCTCGCCGGCGACGCGCTCCCGAAGGCAGCAGCCATCGTCAATCCCAATCAGCCTGGCTGCGCCTTCCCATCGAAGAATCTGGCCGGCTGTGGGGTGATGTTCTACGTCCTAATCGAACTCAGGCGGCGGTATCGGGAGCAGAGCGACGCGAGAGGAAATGCGCCGCTCAATACCCTATTCGATATCCTGGCACTGGGGACCGTGGCAGATGTCGTGCAGCTGGACCGGAACAACCGTGTGCTGATCACAACCGGGCTCGCGCGGCTGCATCGTGGGTTCGCCTGCCCGGGAATTCGGAATCTGTTCAGGGTGAGTGGTCGCTCGATGGAGGCGGCCGGTGCGATCGATCTCGGTTTTTATATCGGGCCACGGATCAACGCAGCCGGCCGCATGGATGACGCGAGTGTTGGCATTCGGTGTCTCATTACCGATGACGAGCAGGAGGCAGCTTCGTTGGCCGAAGCGCTCGAGCAAACCAACCAACTGCGCAAGGCCGTGCAAGCCGATATTCAGGAAGAGGCTGAGGCGCTCGCGCAGGGCATTGCCGCGACTGATGACTTCTCCATCGTGGTTGCGAACCCGTACTGGCACGAAGGGGTCATCGGCATCGTCGCGGGCCGGCTGAAGGAGCGGTTCAGGCGACCGGCGATCGTCTTCGCTGCTGGCGAGGAAGGTCTCCTGAAGGGCTCATGCCGCTCGATCCTGGCGCTTCACATGCGAGACGCCATCGATGCTGTCGATCGGCGCCTGCCGGGCTGCATTGTGAAGTTCGGCGGTCATGCAATGGCCGCAGGTCTGACGATCAATGCGGCTATGTTCGACCAGTTCCGCCAGGCATTTGAGGACCAGGTGCGCGCCTCATTGAAGCCGGCGGATCTGGAGGAGGTGGTCGAGCATGACGGCCCGCTCAGCGCAGAAGACCTCACGGTCGAGAACGCTGATTGGATTCGGCGTGGTGTATGGGGACAAGGATTCCCGGCGCCGTCTTTCCTGATGCGAGCTAGGGTTCGCTCAACACGAATCCTCAAAGATAAGCACACAAAGTTTGCGCTCAACATCGACGGCCGGCCCGTGGATGCGATCCTCTTCAACCAGGTAATCGAACATGCCGAGGATCTCACCGTTCACGCCAAGCTCGAGATCAACGAATGGAACGGCCGACGCTCCGTTCAACTCATGCTTGAACGGGTGATCTCCGACTGAGACGGCTCAGAAGCTCTCCTCGGGGATGCCCTGACCGGTAAGGCAGGCTCGAAGGGCTACGTCGTCAGGGCTCGCCGAGGCGAGACGGATCAGGGCTTCGACAACGTGCCTTCTGGAGGTCGACAACTGCTTGCAAAGACGATCAAGGTCCCGGCCGGACTTGGCCGAGACAAGCAGATCGAGTCGTGTGCCGTTGGAACGAAAGCTCTGAACACGCTGGCGAGCGTTCGCTTTTCTGTCGTGCTCAGTGCTTGAATGGCGTCTACGGGTTGTGGATTCGTGGGTTGGCATCAAGAACTCCGTGTTGATTTCCGGAAATGAGTCCAGGTTCCCACAGGGAAATCAAACTGCAACCCCGCCTGCCGCATAACGGCCTGAATGACGTGTTTTGTGAAGAGATGAGTTGCTCGGCACTGGCATAACCTTGTCAGCTGACCAAACAACCGAGCACGGACATTATGGAGACAGTGCGCGGCACAGAGGGATTGTGCGGCTTTGAGGGGGTGGGCGAGGCGGATGGATCGGGAGAGGGCCCGAATGGGTTCGAGCTTCACTACCAGAGTCAGGTGTGCGCCGACCAGCGCGTACAAGGCCTTGAGGCGCTACTGCGGTGGAACCACCCGCTACATGGGCAACTCAGACCTGTGGAGTTTATCCACACCCTCGAGAAGACGGGCGCTATCATTCCCATCGGCCTTTGGGTTCTCGGTCAGGCAGGCCGTCAGCTAGACCTGTGGCGAGGACACGAGACGCTCGGCAAGGCTACGATCTCAATTAATGTAAGTGCCGTGCAGGTGCATGCGCCACATTTTGCATCCAGGTTCGCTTCACGAATCGAAGACGGCTCGATCGACCCTAGACGGCTGGTGCTTGAGCTGACCGAATCTATGCCACTCGTGGACTTGCCGCAGATCGAGAAGCAGATCCTCCAGATGAAAGAGATGGGTGCTAAGGTCGCTCTTGACGATGTAGGAAGCGGGTACTCGGCCCTCACTTACTTGCGACGCTTGCCAGTAGATCAGATCAAACTCGACAAGGAGTTCATCTACGGCATTGAACACAATGCTAAGGCGCATACAATCGTGAACGCCGTCGTGGGACTGGCCAAAGATCTCGATCTTGAAGTTGTTGCCGAAGGAGTTGAGACCGATGGGCAGTTCTGCTTGCTCAAAGAGATGGGGTGCGACCTTTTTCAGGGGTACTTATTTGATGCCCCTAAACCAGCAAGCGCTTGGTGAACGGGGTGCCTGAGTGAGGACACCCCGCGGCGCACTGATCGACTTAGGCTTTGACGAGCAGAGCGTCAGCCGATTTCCCTTCGGCAATCCACTCAGCGAACCAGGCCGGCTTACGCCCGTGGCCAGTCCACGTCTTCGCCTTGTCGGTCGGGTGGAAGTACTTCGGCTTTGCAGACACTTTCTTTGCAGGCTTGGCTGCGGTTGGCTTGGCTTTCACCGCCTTGGCAGGCGAGGTCTTGTCGAGGAGTTCATCCAGGCTCAGGCCTTCTTCAGCGGCCATCTTTTGCAGTCGCTTGAGCAGGGTTTTCTTCGAGCTCGCTTCGCGTTTGCTGATCTCGTTCTGCACCTTCGTCTGGAGCTTGCGAAGCTCCACGAGCGACATGGCATTGAGTTCCATCTGTTGACTCCAGTCAAGTAATCGGATCTGCGATTTCATTCTAGCGGAAATAGGACATCCGATGCGAGTTGAAATATCACCGGGCGATGGCTAATGCCCGAGCTTTGTGAGTTCATGGTCGAGATGGCCAAGCCCCCGAAATTTGATGGCAGGCGCGTGCTCGCTAATGCCACGATCCGCCCACGCAATGAAGGACAGGCTAATGCAGACTGAAGAACTGTTCAGTGAGATTCCGGGCACCGAGAAGCTCAGTCCGACTGTCGACGCCTATGACGAGCTGGTCAAGGCATACGACTTCTACAATCAACGGCTTTTTAATGGTGATCTGCCAGGGTGTCTCTTCACATTCCAGCGGAACAAGCGCCTCTTTGGCTTCTTCTCGCGTAAGCGTTTCGGCCACCGGGGCGGCCAGCAGGTCGATGAGATTGCGATGAACCCGTCCGTGTTCGCCGTCAGACCAGTGGAGGCGATTCTATCGACGCTGGTGCATGAGCAATGCCACCAGTGGCAAGCCTGTTTCGGCAAGCCCGGCCGGCGCGGCTATCACAACGCCGAGTGGGCCGACAAAATGGAAGAGGTCGGTCTGATCCCATCGAGCCATGGCCGCCCAGGTGGGAAGCGTGTCGGTGAGCACATGACTCACTACATCGACCCCAATGGCCGATTCATGGCGCTGACCAAGGAGTTGCTTGAGTCGGGCTTTGCGCTGTCTTGGTACGACCGGTTTCCGACCGCTGCGGAGTTACCAATCTATGTGGGTGGGGCAGGGGAGGACGATCTTCTCGCGGACATCACCGGCACGGACGGCATGCCGCTCGGGGGCGAAGAGCTCAAAGGCGTGACTGAAGGCGTGGACGGGAGCGTTGAGGGTGAGTTGCCGTCCTACCGACCGGCATCCCCATTGAGCGCATCACTCGCCAGCAAGGGCCTGGATGTGGTCTTACCAGGCTCGGACGAGACGAAGAAGGGTGTCACCACGCGTGCGAAGTTCATCTGCCCGGGTTGCGCAGATGCAGCTTGGGGGAAGCCTTCACTGAACATCATCTGCGGAAAATGCAAGACGGAATTCAAGAGAGCATGAACTCATCCACGATTCCTATCCCGCTGCTGAATGCCTTGGAGAAGTTCGTTGAGCGACGAACCCGTGCTGAGCAGCTTTCGGAAATGGAAGTCCTTCGCCGGCTCGTTTCGGAAAGAGGAGGGGATCCGGCGTTGCTTGCCTCTGAAGATCCGACCTCGGCACTCCCCTACTTAGTCGAGGCGATGGAGGTCTCGCTTCTCGAGCGGGCCGCGGCGAACTGGCCCAATCTCTTCCTTAAGGGCACGTCCGAGATCGACGGCGAAGGTCTCGCCTACCGGCTTGCGCTAATTGATGGACTTTCTCGCCAGATCCCGGGTGAAGTAGGCATGGAGTTGGGCCTCGTGCACCAGTTCCTAGTGATAAGCGCATCTGCGGACGTACAACATACACCCGCCTCCCATTGCAAAGCTGATCGCATGCGGTAATCTGGAGTCCAGATCGCGCGATAGCGTGTCCATAATCTAATCAACCGGAAGGTTGAAGTCATGAGCCCCACGGCTGGGGTGATTTGCGGAGGAACCGGTGATAACCAAGCACAAACGGGACTTTATGCTCATTGCGACCACCATCCTGCTTGCAGCATGCGGACAGAACGATCCCGTCGCTTTGTTTGTTCAAAACGCGCCTGAGGAAGAAGCGGTCGCCCGCAAGGATGTGACGATGATCCTCACGGGCGACTACAGTGGCTTGTACAGGTCATCGGACAGCCAGGGCAAGATGAGTGAAAGCGATTACATCGCCTGGGCAAAGCAAGCCTTTGGTAAGTACCATGAGATCGTCAAGAACTGCGGCGGCCTCGAAGCGATCGAAGTCTTCGAGAAGACGGAACGAAAGCCCGGGGAGCACTATCGACTGATCTACCGAGTGTACATGAACGACAAGGTTCAGGATCAGTGCAAACCGAAGAACTTCATGCCACTGCATGCCATTAAAACGGCCAAGGGCTGGGACGTCAGGGGCGAATAGGTTGCCGTTGAGCTACACGCCGCGGCTGAAGCGGATGCACTGTTGCGCCGCGTTCCGTGCGATCCCGTGTGGCACCGTTGTTTCGTAGGACTGCGCCTGACGGATCGGTAACTACTACCCGCGTTGGCCGACCGAAATGCTTTGCTACTTCTACGAACCGTTCAATGCTGGCCTCGCCCTGGGAGAACACAACAACGTGTGTCGCAGCTCGAACCAGGCTTTGAAAATGTCTTTCCTGCTCGGTGCGGCTTCCGCGGCCACGCATGAAGAAGTGCCGTACTGGCAAGCACTGCTCGATCGCCCATCGCTCAGCCATCTCTTCAGCGCCCTTGTTACCTCCCACTAGCATTACGTCAGGACTGAGGTTGGCGAAGAACCCCTCGAGCTTGGTCTTGAGCAGGAACTCGTTGCTGAATCCCCGCCCACCTGTAACTACGACCCGGACAGTCTGTCCGCAGAGTTTTCGCCGGGCCGCATGCACAAGTTCGGCAAACCCACCGCAAGTGCCCAGTCCTGAAGGGGGAGCCCAATAGGGGTCTCGGTAGGGGTATTCAACCGGCGCGTTGTCGGCTATCTCTCGTAGCTCGAAGCCCAATCGGGGGTACTCACGAAGCTGCATCCAGAGCCCCGCGTTCATGATCTGTTCGTGGCACTGCGCCCAGTCGCGCCGTGATCTTTCTGTGTGTTTGAGGGCCAGCTTTCGAGCTTCCTTGGCAGTAGGCATGCCGATGATCTCGGCGCGCAGTTCTTCGTCGGACCCGCGGAACCGTTCTGACTGGTAGAAATGCTCGAGGCTTGGGTGTAACACTGGTCGGTTTCGACCGAACCCGTAGCCCGGCTCTACCTCCCGGTAGCCGGGAAAAGGCAGGATTGCGTCGACCTTAACGCTCATGACAGCGCCTCTGCTATTCTGGCTTGGAGTTGCTGCGCATTGAGTCCCGCTGGGTTGATCGGTTCGCCCACCTCAACCGTAACAGGCGGCAACCAGGTTAGCCTGCGACGCTTCACCTTGCCAAAGACACTGCGTTCAAGTCCATGGATACGTACCGGCAGGAGGACTCGCCCTGAACGCATGGCAGCGATGGCCGCACCAGGGTGCAGCGGCCCCAGTAGTCCGTCGCGCGTGATACCCCCTTCAGGAAAGACCATCGCGCCGCGACAGGCATGAAGTTCTCGCAGGATTTTGCGCATTCCGAACGGCGAGGCGGCATCAACTGGCACGTAACGGCCCAAGCCGCAACGAACGAGCACATCAAGGGCCCGGCGCCAGACAGGATGCTTGGCAAAGTCAGCGGTTACCGCGTAGGTCAGAGCGTGTGGAGAGATGCACGCAAGCAGCGGACCATCGATATAGGAGACATGGTTGGCGACGACAAGCGCGTCGCGATGTGCTTGCCACCTGTGTAGGTCTTTCACCTGAAGCCTCAGCGCTCGGCGAGCGAGCAGGCGCAAACAGTGCTCGCCAAGACGCACATGAAAGGCTCGAGCAAGGGTAAGTTGATGTCCGGACATGAGTCTTGCCGTCATGATGAGCAGCTTGCATCATCACATGAACGCGAAAGGTGCTGATCGGCATAAAACAGCCCGTTTTGCTCGTTTTCGGCCGGATTGACAGCGCGGGGATCTCCCCGGTATCGTTCAAAGACTTTCTCGGCTGCTTGCGGTCGTAAAGCGCCGGCATTGCGTCGGCCTCCGGTCGGCACTGCCGACTGAGCTGGGGTTAGCCTAGCCTTTCAATGGTGCGCAATGCACCTTCTTCCTTGACCTTCGGGGCACTCCTTGCCCTGCGGGCGTGGTGTGTCCCGGTTTTGCTGGAGATCACCATGAAGAAGCTTTTCCATTCTCCCAACCATTGGGACAGCGCGATCGGTTTCGGTTGTGCTTGTCTGCTGGTCGCAGGCGTCCTGTTCGACATCTTCGTCCGGTAGGAGCGGAGCCCACCATGCAGCTAGATCTCTTCGCCCCAACGGATACCGCATTCATTGGGGTTGAGGTTGGCGCCGAGGTCGGCGCACGTCGCTGGCCCTGGGCCAGTAGATCCCCCGATCAGTGGATCCAACCTGTTCGGGGAATCGTTATATCCCGACGCGACGACCGCATTTGGGTAGGTAGTGTTCTCGGGCACTCCCCTTCGCAAGAGGAGATTGACCGATACGTGGCGGCCCGTGCTGATCGGCTGAATGGCTCCATCCCTGTGATATGGGACTACGGCCCGATCGGTCTGGGCAAGACTGCCATGTGGGAATCAGTCGCAGACCTTCGCTCCTATGCTGAGGATCTGGCCGATTGGCAACTCGAAAGGGCAAAGGCTCTTGAGGAGCAAGTCAATGGATGAAGACTCACGCTGCGGCAACTGCCGCAAGCACGCACCGCCACAAACGGACGATTGTATGTACAACGCGGGCTTCGTGTTGTGCTCTGATTTACCAAAGTGGCGGTACCTGTCACCTCATCGGTTCGTGTGTGAGCGGCACGTACCGATGTTCAAAGGCGAAGTACTCGATCTCGCCGATCTTTTCTAATCAACCCCTATTGGGGCTTCGCGACACGTCAGGTGTTGCGCGGAAACTGGAGAAAACCATGAACCTCACCTCGATACTCTTTGGCCTGTTCTATCAAATCACCAATCGTCTCTACGATGGAGTGAGCGTTATCAATAACCGCTTCTGGCAAGATCGCACCTGGATCGGTGATGTGCGCATGTGCGGGTATGGAAGTATCGGTGTGGCGGAGCTGCGTGACCCGACGGGAGCGGCGCGCTACAAGATCCTCCGTGCAGAGACCTTGAACGGCTTCAGGGCTGAGGTAGATCTGCTTCGAATGGAGGGTTGGATCGGTTGGGCTCGTGGGGCCGAGTCGATCGAACTCATTGCTGCAGTCCGGCGAGGGAGCGAGATGCGCCTTCACTTCATGAAGAGTGCAGCGGTGCAGGGCGAGCTCGATGCCTTTATCGGTGTTCTGCTCTCCGAGCAACGGAGGCGCTACGACTCAGGAGTGAGTGAGGGCCCGATCATCGATGCGACAGTAGCAGTGAACGGGTAAATCACTTCACCCTCTTCAGGTGTTGAGGACTGCGAGAGGCTTCACGCTCGTAGTCCTCGCTAACCGCCTGGATGTTGGTGAATAAATCCACCAGCTTCTTGGGGGGCTCGGACGTATCGTTGCTATGGACAACCAGTCCGGATTCGTGTGTCTTGGGAGGTTCTCCAATGGCCGCGATCTTGTCGCGATCCCGATTCATCCAAAGGGGCATGTTGATCTCCTGGTAAGGGGTAAGGCGCAGCTGGCCTTTTCTCACTTCTACCACGGAGATCACCCCTGTCAATCATCTATCCCGCGCGGGGAATCCTTCTCCGCGGTGGAGGGGGTCTCTGCGCAACAACTTGGAGACTTACTATGACGATGAACCGACGACTCCCGCAAGGCATGCGGGTCAAGTATCACACCGGTGACGGCGTGATGCACGAAGGCACCGTGCTCAAGGCCGACGGCCTCGGGTATTCGATCCTCCCACTGGACGGTCGGCGAATCCTCGTCCCGGCACAGAACGTGCGCGGGTCGATGTCACGCTGATCTGGAAGTTTCAACTTCGGCATCTCGCCGCCAGCTTCGCCGCGTCTTAGGCGCGGTTTCAACCCCGTGGGGCACCTTCCCACGGGGATGGTGTTTCCGCAATCATCCTGGAGAAACACCATGCAAAAGATCGTCTTCACCCTGCTCACCCTCATCGCACTGGGTTCGTCCTCTGCGTTCGCGCAGTTCGGCTCTGGCGGCTACTGGGGAGGAAGCTCCGGTGGCTACTGGAGCAACAACACCGGCGGATCGGTCACCTACCGTGGGTCGGACTATGGCACGGCGGACGCGCGTAGCGTCCAGCATGTCGTCACGGGTCGCGTCGAGGATATGCGCGTCGTGACGATCAGCACCCGTGGCCAAGCGTCCCAGTACATCGGGGCTGGTCTCGGCGGCGCTGTGGGTGCCATTGCTGCCCGAAAGGTCGGCAATGGCAGCGGCAAGCAAATCGCTTCGTTGGTCGGTGGCGCCCTGGGCGCGCTGGCCGGTCAGGCGATCGGTGAGCACGTCGGTCGTGAAGAGCGTCAGGCGTTGGAGATCATCGTTGCTCTCGACCGAGGCAACGTGATCGCCGTCACCCAAGAGATCGATCAGGATGCAGCATCGCTGCGTCCTGGCGATCGCGTTCGTCTTGTCAGCGGCTCGGTGACCCGAGTCGTGAAGATGGGGCGTCTGATGTGACAGGCAAACCCGAGTCCCTTCCGGGGCTCGGGCCCTTGCCCAATGAGGGCTATTCCGAAAACGCCAGCACGTTTCCGGAAACGTCTTGTCGGCCTTTGGCCAAAGCGGTAGCTGGACCAGACCGGGCATCTTGCCGAACCTAGCATTCCACAACCCACCGCGGGGCACCTGTCCCCCTGGGCATGGTGCTTTTCCGCAACGACCAAGGAGAACCACCATGAGCAACAACAAGATCTTTCCGGCGCGTCGCGTCTTCCCGGTGATCGAGCAGATCCGTGAGCTGTACCGCGAGGCTGCCGAGGTACCGGGCGCTGAGGAGCAGGTCGTCGTCGATAAGGCCACTCTCGAGGTGCTCTATGCGGCCGCCCTGGAGCTTGAGCGAAACACGCCGACGCTCGTCGTCGGTCTGCACACGCACGATTCGGGAGTCTCCCCGTACGTGTTCGCTGTTGATCCCCTCATTCCTTTTGGCCAGGACGACTTCCAGCAGTATCTGGAGGAAACGTTCGAACCCTGGAAGAACGAGTATCTCGATGTCGAAACGAACATCGACGCGATCGAGATCCGCGCAGTGGATGCACACCAGAGCACGGCGGCTGAACCAGCCTCAGTCATACAAGCGCTGCAGACGGGTGGCGCCATCGAAGTCAGGGAAGACGCAGACCAGGCTGGACGGTTCTGCTACTTCCTGCGCGGGGAAGGTTCCGAGATCTCGTACGACGATCCTTCCGAGGCCAGAAGTGCAGCCCTTTCGTTAGCGCTTGCCCGTGTCCGGGAGCACCAGGACATCGGCGCTGTCGCTTGGGGTTCGATGAGTGAGCAGCAAAAGCGCGAAGCCATCGAGGCGACCTTCGGCGAGGAAGAGGAAAAGAAGAAAGCCCAGCGCTTTCTCAATCACTACAAGTGCCCAAGGTGCAGCAGCGAGTGGAGCGATGAGTGGGAGTGCCAGGTGGACGATGAATGCGGCGAGTGCGGAACGCGGCACATTTCTCCGTATGCAAGCGAAGACGCTTGAGGAGAGTGCGCCATGAAGGCCATCGTCGAGTTCGGAGTTCCCAAATCGGCCCTGCAAGGTGAGGCGCCCTGCGGCATCAGTTCAAGCCCGGGGATCGTCTTCCCCAGCGCGACTCAGGCTGCCAAGGCCGCGGCTCAGATCGCGTTCGTGCTTTTTCGTCGCAACAAGGGCGTGATGCCCGGAACCTGGAAGGCGCTGGTTCCGTCGGCAGACAAGCCACGTCTGACCTGGTGGTCGCACGACAAGTCGGCATGGGTCACCGTGTCGCTTCTGGACGGCAAGGATCGGGGTTCGTTCTCGGGCACCGTGAAGTAGCTCACCAATGATCGCGTAGCGACTAGACCCGGCCATTCCCCGAAAGGGGTGGCCGGGCTTATCTCTTTAGCGTGGAAAAGTGCCAGAAACCCGTGTTTTACGAGGCTTGAAGGTTCGCCAAGCTCCGGTATAAATGGCGTTGCTGGCAAGTTGCCTGTCAATGAACGGAGAGTGTCTATGAATCGTGAAGAGCTGATCGAAGCAGTTGCGGCCGATGCTGGACTGAGCAAGACCGCAGCCAAGGCCGCCGTGGTCTCGGTGATCGAGAACATCCAAAAAGCAGTGGCCAATGGCGACAAGGTGGCCCTGGTCGGCTTCGGCACCTTCGAAGCCCTCAAGACCCCCGAGCGCCAAGGCCGTAACCCGCAGACTGGTCAGCCCGTCACCATCGCCGCCGGCGTTCGGCCCAAGTTCACCGCGGGCAAGGGTTTCAAGGACGCTGTGTCCCGCTGAACGTCGAAGTGGCGGACGCGACCGACTTGGCACGTCCGCCAAATGCCCCTAGAATCTCCAATCAAAGCCGCTCGCTAGAGCGCCGGTAGCTGGATAAAACCGGGCCATTGGCCAAACCCAGCCCATCAACTGCAGCACCTGTCCCGCATTCGCTCGAAGGAGCACACGGCTAGTTGCCTCGTCAGGAGGCTACCCCTGTGCGCTTTCGTGCGCCGCCAGCGTTCTTTGTGTGTCCATTGCGGACCACGACGACAGGAAGCTGACCTACATCAGCATTTCAACCTTCGGGGGCACTTGTCCCTCGGGGCATGGTGTCTCCCGGCATACCTTGGAGATTCACCATGTGCGCACTCGTCATGAAATCCGACTCCGTCGTTCTCCCGAAGGCCCGTAACTGGGGCTTGATCGACCAGCTCCGCTGGAAGGTCGAATGCCTCTTCCAGCGTGTTCGGGGGGAAGTGTGATCGGAAGCTGCATCTTGCAACAAAGGGGAAGTGACGTAGTCTTGTTCTCGAAGGAGGTGATGGCCATGCCGACACTGAAGATCGAGTACCCGGACTACGACGCAACCCCAGACCACATCGCCGCGCTTGCAAAGGAACACGGGATTGCGCCCGAAGACCTGATCAAGCGCGCGATCAACGAGTACCTCGGGGGCTACGGATTGAAAGATCCGCCCGAGGGGTTCAAGCCGAAGACGCTCACCGAGGTCTTCGTCGCGACCGGAGTCTACAAACCAACAGATTAAGCCCTGAGCAATCGGGGCGAGGAGCAATCGTGAACGATCTCTTCGCCCCGTTCCCTGGGGCCATTGTCATGGCCTGGATGCCGGAATCCGAGCACGCTTGCGCGCCCGGTCCGAAGTTCAGACCTGTACTGCTGCTGGCAGAGAATCGTCGCCCCGATGGAACCCTCGAGGTTCTGGTGGCTTACGGTACGAGCCAGCAGACAAGCCGCATCGCGCCAGGTGAGTTCACCGTCCGGTGCCAGGATGCGGCGTTCCTCGCCAAGGACACCAGGTTCAGCTTGAACAAGCGGATGTGGTTGTCCGTGACGCAGGAGTATTTCCAACGAGACGGCAAGACGCAGGTTCTCGGTTCTCTGCCCGCCAAGTCTTTGCGCGGCGCAGCAAGGGCCGCCCAAGAAGTCGGAATCGCTTAAAACGTGGCGCCCAGGCGCCTCGACCACCCGTAGGGGGCCTGTCCCTCTGCGGGCGGGTTCTCCTGCATCAACCAGGAGAAAATCATGCATCACAATCTCATTGTCACGAAGAACGAAGACGGTCGCCCACAAGTGGCCATCGTCGTTAATGAGCTCAACATCACCAATCCGCTCATCTCGGAGTGTGGTCGATTCGAAGTCGACCCCGTGGCGGCGTACGGAATCAGCCTTCAGCTGGCCACCGCGCTGGCACACCTGAACGAGACGCTGGTTGCAGAAGGCATTGCGGTTTCGCCGATGAAGTCCGAGCTGGGGCTACTGCGGGCCGAAGCAGCCAAGGGCAATGATGCCCAGCGGCGCTACGCCAGCCATGATTTCAGCACATGTCCGATGTGCGGCTGCGCTGATCCGCAGGGTGGCAGTATCGAAGTGGATGGCCAAACGGCAACCCAGGAGGTGACCTGCCCCGAGTGTGGCGCTGCCTGGAACGATCTCTACCGTCTCGTTGGCTTCGAGGTGGTGGAGGAGGGCAACTCGCACCTGGCGGCAATCGGTCGGCTGCGCGAGAAGCTCGAGACGCTCGACAAGGCGGCGTTCTCACTCCGGGAGGCGATCGGGAGTCTGGGTGCTCAGCCTGAGATGGAAGCTGCGCTTGGCGCCCTGAACGCAAAGCGCATGGGTATCCAGGATGAACTGGTCGCTCTCGGAGAAGCGCTTCCGGGCAACGCCCGCTATGCCACGGCGATCATCGGCGATGCGCCGCAGATCTACGACGCGATCGAGATTCGTGGTGTGCGTGTGGTGGGCCGTGACCCCAGCACGGGCAAGACCGAGCTCGAGGTCGATGACGTCAATCCGGTCTTCTGGTCGGTGTATCTGCACCGGAAAGAAGGTGGGGTCGAGTGTGTGGGTGATTTCGCCACACGCCCGCTCGCCGACGCCTACGCCCACGAGCTGAGTCAGACCTACGGCTACCGGATCGTCTGACCAACCACAACAAATCCGCCCGAGGGGAACCGTCCCTCGTGGCGGTCCCAAGGGCATCACATAGGAAGCACCATGGAAGAGAGAATCGAAAATGCGGCCGCAGCCGCTCAGGAAGCCTTCTGGGCGTCGATTGCAGCTGCTTTCCCGGAGGTGAGGTCGGGCGACTTCCCGCCCGATGCCCACATGGCGTTCGAACGAGCATGCATCGACGCCACTACGACCTGGGTTGAGGGCAACATGCCTCAGCCGCAGGTGCAAGAGAACGTTTGAAATGAGAGCCCCGGCCGAAAAAAGGTCGGGGCTTTCTCGTTTACCGCGATGGGAGTGCAGATACGCCGTGACCCTCACCAGCCGAGTTCTTTGGCAAGCTCCTCAACGCTGGAAATGGGGTCGACGCCGTAGGCATCCCGAAGTCGGTTGTAGAGCCTGAGAAGGAAATCGTGCTGGGTGTTGGTGTCCCAGCTACGGCTGACGTGCTCGATGTACATCTCGGACTCGATAGCCTTCTTCTGTTCACAGGATGAGTCTGTCCAATAGGTATCTCCTACGCCGACAACACCAGCCTCAACCCTTATGGGAGGGCGAGCTTCACAGTGCTCAAAGAACGATATGCACCTTTTGAGATACTTCGCCCATTCGTACATCATAGTCGCACGAGATATTCCGTTCCTTCCAGGTCTCGTGCTTGGGCCGGCAACCGCTCCGTTAAAGCCCCAGATTTCTCCTGTCCTCTTGAACCATTGCGAAACGCCGATGAGGGTGCGTTCCTCGTGGTTGAGTATTCCCACCTGAACGAAGCCTTCCTTGTTCACCCCGTAGTTACCATTACGCCAAGGTCCAAGAGCAAACATTTCTTGAGCACGCCGGAGAATGACAGTTGAAGACTCAGACGATGTCCATTCTGCTGGTACAAGTCGCATGTAGTATCGAGCACCGTCTTCGATCACCCATTCACTCTCTCCGGTGGGGCTCATTTCGTCTTGGTGTCGGATCCTCGCTCCCGGTTCAAGCCAGGTTGAGCGATCGCCAGGCCGTGCCGGATGCAAGTTGAACGGGGTAGCTGCTGTCCGCTGCTGCACGGCTGCCCCAAGATTGAGGCGTAGCGCGTCAGTGAGCGCCCGTGTGAGTTTGGCCAGCTCGATCTTCCGCTGCTCTCGAGTCGCTCCATCCGGGAGGTTGTAGGTAATCGGTCCTCGGCGATGTCTCAAGTCGAACGGAAGATCCTCCGGTCTGTACTCGAAGGCCTCGTTTGCAACAAGGATGATGCGTTCTGCGCCCCGAGACGTCAGGGCATGACCCAGTTCGATCATCACGTTCGGATTCGGCAGGTGTTTCCCAGACGCCGTTTTCCCTACGAACGTGATGTCGGCCACAAAGACCTGGGCCTCCTCGATCTTTCTGAAAATGGTTGCGACGATCTCCACCAGCCCCGCTTCGCCCTTCGTGTCATGGTCGAGCTCGGGGCGGTCAGCTTCGGAGAGGTCCAGCTCGTCAGAGACTGCAGCGAGAGCATCGTTCAGAGCGGCCTTGACGAAATCCTTGTTCAGCTTGGCGGGCGTGTCGCTCTGCCAGGACCAGAAGACCTTCATGTGTTGAGTCATACGCAGAAAACCAGTTCGAGTAGTGGGTGAGTGTGGCGGCTTGTGCGCGCACCATACGGCATGCATAATTGTGCCACGGCACTTGGCAGGTGCCGGGCACCCGTCTCACCGAAGCTGTTGACAGCACTGCCTTCAAGGTTTCAGCCTTCATGAGTGACCCTTTGGCTCTGTTGGCGGTAGACGGGTGACGTCAGGATATGGGCCGGGAACCTGACATGAACGGCAAAGAAATCCGTCCGACGACGATCGTCGGTATCAAGCGCCTCGCTAAATCCATCCGTAATTCCACTGGCTGTTGCCACCAGCATGCGCTGGATCTTGCCTCGAGGCAGGCGAGCTTCACGAACTATCGCAACGCCAGATCCATCCTTGGCTCGCGGTCCCATGGCGTTGCCATTGACATCCTCCCCGCCCTCTCGCTTCGCTCGCCGCGCAGCGGGAAGGGCGGGGATTCCTGCTGGGCTAGGCCGCATGGCCTACCCCTTCGGTGGGTTCTCGCTTCACCGGGCGGCCTGACTGCACCTCTCCCTCCACGAGCGCTTGGCCGTCGCCGGCCAGAACCGCGTGTCCCGCGGCCAGAATGTTCTTCGCGGCATTGACGTCAGCGTGGTCGGTGTGGCCACAGGACCGGCACCGGAAAACTTCGCCCTTACGGTTGTCCGCATGGGTGTGAGCGCAGGCGTGGCAGCGCTGCGAGGTGTAAGCGGGGTGGACGAGCACGAGCACTCCATCGCGCCATTCGAGCTTGTACGCGAGCTGGTCCTTGAACATCGTCCAGCCCTGATCGAGGATCGAGCGGTTCAGGCCCGCCTTCTGACGCACCCGCTTGCCGGGCGCCTCCTGCGAGCCTGCGGCCGAGGCGCTCATCGATCGAACCCTCAGATCCTCCAGGCACACGAGCGCGTGTTCGCGGGCGATCTGCGTCGAGAGCTTGTGCAGGAAGTCCGCGCGTTGGCGGGCGATCCCCTGGTGGATCTTCGCCACCCGGGCTTGTGCCTTGCGAAGCCGGTTCGAAGGCTGCAGCCGGAACCCCTTCGGGAAGGGTTTGCCCTTCGGGATGCCGGCGGCGACCTTGGCCGCTTCGAGCTTGCGAGCCACCGCTCGCTGGTAGCGGCGCAAGCACTGGACGGCACGCTTGTGCGCATCGAGCGGCGCGATCCGCTGCCCGGTGTCGAAGGCGGCGAAGTTCGCCACCCCACGATCGATGCCGCAGGCCTTCGGGCCGCGCTCGAGCGCCTTGGGTTCGAACGCGCAGGCGATCGACACGTACCAGCCATCGGCCTCGGCGCGCAGCGTGGCCGTGATCGCTCGTCCCTCGATGGGGCGGCTCGCCCGGTAGCGCAACCAGCCCACCTTGGGAAAGCGGATGCGCCCGTTGGCCGCGTCCACCGAGAAGCACTTCACATCGGTCTCGCGCAGGCCGATCGGGTCGCCGCGGCGCTTGAACTTCGGGTAGCCGCCTTCCTTCCTGAAAAAGCGCTGGAAGGCGCCA
>NZ_AMXB01000027.1:0-65986 GCF_000310125.2 Thauera sp. 27 | reverse complement strand
CGGCGCATCGGGCGCACGCCCGAGCAGGGCATTGAGCGCGGCGACCGCGGCCTGGCGGCGCTGCTCGATGGCGAGCACGCCCAGGCGCTGGGCGCTCGCCTCGCGCTGGGCCTGCAGCACATCCTGCTGGCTGCCCTCGCCGCTGCGGTAGCGCGCGAGCGCCGCCGCCTCGATGCCGCTCAGCAAGCCCTGCTGCTCACGGCTGAACTGCAGTTCGCGCTCGGTCTGGTAGTAGCGCAGCCAGGCCGAGCGCACGGCGGCTTCCAGCGTGCGCCAGGCGCCATCGCGTGCGGCTTCGGCCTGCGCGGCGCTGGCCACGGCGGCCTCGGTCTCGAGCGCGCGCTTGCCCCAGCCCGGCAGGGGCTGGACGATGCGGTAGCGGGTCTCGCCAACCTGGCCCGGGAGCACCGAAGTCGAGCCCCCGCTCATGGTGTTGGTGACGTCCATCAGCTCGAGCGTGAAGCGCGGGTCGGGCAGCGCCCCCGCCGCGCCCACCCGCTCGCGCGCCGCATCGGTCTCGAAACCCTCGGCGGCAAAGGCCGGGTTGTCCTGGCGGGCGAGCGCGAGCAGGCTGTCGACGTCCGCACCCGGCGCAATCGACTGGGCAAGCGCGACGCCGCTGGTGGCGAGGCAGGCAAATACGCTCGCCAGGCGCATGAAGACGCTCATTGGATCTTCCTGTGCCGTGTGCTTACTGCACGACCTCGACGTCGCGCGCGGTGTAGCGGCGCCCTTCCTTGCCAGCGATGAAGCGGATGCGATCGCCGACCTTGAGCGCATCGACCACCGCAGCGTCCTCGACCTCGAAGGCCATGGTCATCGGCGGCATGCCGAGGTTCTCGAGCGGGCCATGGGCGATCGTCACTCTTTTGCCGGCCTTGTCGAGGCGCTTGACCTCGCCTTCGGAGGGCGCGAACTGGGCTGCATCCGCATCTTTCGCCGCTGCCGGGGCGCCGTGGCCATGGTGGGCGTCATGCCCTTGCTGGGCCTGTACCGGTGCTGACGCGAGCCACAGCGCAATGATGGCGCCCGCAGCCAGGGTCGCGATGGAGGCTCGGGTGAGTGTTGTGGTGTGAATCGTTGCCGGCTTGGTCTGCATCGTCGCTCTCCTTGTCGTGTCGTACCGGCACACGCCGGCGCGCCCGCCACTGCGGGGCTTCGGTGCAGTATGGGTAGCGCCAGCCGACACCAGGCTGACGGGAGCATTACATTCCTGTCAGCTTTCCCCTGTCGCGATCGCGCGAGGCACAATGCCCGCCATGAAGATCCTCATCGTCGAAGACGAACCGAAGACCGGCGACTACCTGCGCCAGGGCCTGGCCGAGGCCGGCTTCGTCGTCGATCTCGCCCGCGACGGGCTGGACGGCCTGCACCTGGGGCTGAATGGCGACTACGACCTGGTCGTGCTCGACGTCATGCTGCCCACGCTGGACGGCTGGGGCGTGCTGCAGACCCTGCGTCGCAGCGGGCGCGAGATGCCGGTGCTGTTCCTGACCGCGCGCGACCAGGTGGAAGACCGCGTGCGCGGGCTCGAACTCGGCGCCGACGACTACCTGATGAAGCCTTTCGCGTTCTCCGAGCTGCTCGCGCGTGTGCGCACCCTGCTGCGCCGCAGCCGCAACAAGGAGCCCGAGTTGCTGCGCGCCGCCGACCTCGAGCTCGACCTGCTGCGTCGCCGCGTCAGCCGGGCCGGCCAGCGCATCGAGCTCACCGCCAAGGAGTTCGCCCTGCTCGAGCTGCTGCTGCGCCGCCAGGGCGAGGTGCTGCCGCGCTCGCTGATCGCCTCCCAGGTGTGGGACATGAACTTCGACAGCGACACCAACGTCATCGAGGTCGCGGTACGCCGGCTGCGTGCCAAGGTGGACGAGCCCTTCGAGCCCAAGCTCATCCGCACCGTGCGCGGTATGGGTTACGTGCTGGAGGCGGCGGAGGAAGCATGAGGCTGCCACCCGGCCTGTCGCTGACCGCCCGCCTCGCGCTGCTGTTCGCGGCGCTGACGGCGTGCCTGCTGATCACGGTCGGTGTCGTCATCGGCCGTGCGGTAGAGCACCACTTTCAGGAGCTGGACGACCATGAGCTGGTGGGAAAGCTCACCCTGGTCGCCAACCTGCTGCAGGGCGCAGATGTCCTGCTACCGCTGGCCGAACGCCTGTCGCGTCTTGACGACGCCTTCGCCGGACACGACATGGTGGCGGTGCTGTTGCTCGACGCGGAGGGTCGCGTATTGCATGCAATCCAGCCAGACTTCTTCACGCCCGCCCAGCTTGTCGGCAAGGACTTGCCTGCCAGCAGTGTCCCGTGGACACAAGGGGCCCACCAGGTCATCGGCCGCGCCGAACGCATCACGCTGCAGGCGGGCCTGGAAGGACACGCCGGCAGCAGCGACGGTGCTGCGGACATGACGGCGCTGGTGGCACTCGACGTCTCGCACCACATCCACTTCCTCGACGAATTGCGCCGCGGCCTGTGGCTGGGCATCTCGCTCGCCGCCATCACCGCCGCCCTGCTCGGCTGGCTTGCAGCTCACCGCGGCCTGGCGCCGCTGCGCCGAGTCAGCGCCACCGCCCGCCAGCTGTCGGCCCAGCGTCTAGACGAGCGCCTGATCGAGGAGGACGCCCCCGCCGAAGTGCGCGAGCTGGTCGAAGCCTTCAACGGCATGCTGGCGCGCCTGGAAGCGTCCTTCCGCCGCCTGTCGGACTTCTCTGCCGACATCGCCCACGAGCTGCGCACGCCGGTGTCGAACCTGATGACGCAGACCCAGGTCGCGCTGACACGCAGCCGCAGCACAGACGAATACCGCGAGGTGCTGGCCTCCAACATGGAAGAGTTCGAGCGCATCGCACGCATGGTCGCCGACATGCTCTTCCTCGCTCAGGCCGAGGATGGCCGCCTGCCAGGTGCGAGCGAAGCCGTCGCACTCGCCGACGAGGCCACGGCGCTGATCGAGTTCTACGACGCACTCGCCGAGGCGCAGGGGGTGCGCATCGTAGTCGAGGGTACGGCGAGCGTGCGCGGCGACCGCCTGATGCTGCGCCGGGCGCTCTCCAACCTGCTGTCGAACGCGCTGCGCCATACGCCGGCGGGCGGCAACATCCGCATCGGACTGCGGCACGACGGCGGCGAGGCGGAGGTCCGCATCGACAACGACGGCGAACCGATCCCCCCCGAACAGATCGAGCGCATCTTCGACCGCTTCCACCGCGGCAGCGCCGACCGCCGCAGCCATGGCGAAGGCGCCGGTCTCGGCCTCGCGATCACGCGTTCGATCGTGCACGCGCACGGCGGCCGCATCTGGGCGGGCAGCGCAATGGCAGCAGGCACGGCGCGCGGCACCACCACCTTCACCCTGCGCCTGCCGGCCGACCTCAGCGCAGCGCGGCATACCGCCGCGCCCCATGGATCCACACTGGAGTCTGCACCATGAAACCATCCACCCCATCGACCCCATCGCCCGTACCGGGCCTTCGCAGCCTCATCGCCGCCGGCCTGCTCAGCCTCGCCACTGTCGTCCCGGCCTTCGCAGCCGGGGACGAAGTCGTCATGTTCAAGGACCCCAACTGCGGCTGCTGCGGCAAGTGGGCCGAGCACATGCGCGAGCACGGCTTCAGGGTCAAGGAAGTGGCCACCAGCCAGATGGGCCAGATCAAGCACGAGGCCGGCGTGCCGCAGGCGCTGGGTTCCTGCCACACGGCCACGGTGGGCGGCTATGTGGTCGAGGGCCACGTGCCTGCAGCCGACGTGCGCCGCATGCTCACCGACAAGCCTGCCATCGCCGGCCTCTCGGCACCCGGCATGCCGCTCGGCTCGCCCGGCATGGAAGGCCCCTACCCGGCCGAGCGCTACGACGTGGTCAGTTTCGACGCCGAAGGCAGGACAGCGGTGTTCGCCAGCCACTGAGCCCAACCACCGGTGGCGCCCACACGCCGCGCTTCAGGGTAGGAGCGGGGCCAACCGCGAGCTTGTCACCCCGCACCCACCCCGATCGCCTTCAACCCCTCGCGGCTGGCGCCGCTCCTACGGGAAACCGTCACGCACGTCGCCCGCTGTAGGAGCGGCGCCAGCCGCGAGCTTTTCGGAGCTTGCGACACACCTCGCCGCCTTCAACCCCTCGCGGCTGGCGCCGCTCCCACGGGGGGCGGCGCGAGCGCGCGTCAACCGGACAGCTGCCCTCGAACGGCGCGCTTCTCTTCCCTGCGCACGAATGCCAGCTTGCTTTCGCGTGCGCGCAGCTGACCGCAACCGGCATCGACGTCCTGCCCGGCAGACTGGCGCAGCTTGGTGAGGATGCCGCGGCGGTGCAGGCTGCGTGCGATGGCGGCGGCACGCTCGGCATCCGGGCGGCGATAGGCGAGGCCGTCGACAGTGTTGAAGGGGATCATGTTCATCACCGCGTACTTGCCGGCAAGCAGGCGTGCGATGCCTTCGATCTCGTCCTCGCCGTCATTGACACCTTCGATCAGCGTCCATTGGTACTGGATAGGGTAGCCGGTGGCGCGCGCCCAGGCTTCGCCGAGCTCGACCAGTTCGCCAGGGTCGATGCGCGGTGCGCGCGGCAGCAGCTGCGCGCGCAGCGCCGCCTTGGTGGTGTGCAGCGACAGCGCGAGTGCAGGCTTGACCTGCATCTGCGGCAAGCGCTCGAACACACGCATGTCGCCGACGGTCGACAGCACCAGGTTCTTGTGCGGGATGGCACCCTCGGTGCCGAGCAGTTCGATCGCTTCAGCCACCGCGTCCAGGTTGTGCGCCGGCTCGCCCATGCCCATGAACACCACCTTGTGCACCCGGCGCTGGCGGCGCGCCAGTGCCACCTGGGCGACGATCTCGGCGCTGCCGAGCTGGCGCAGCAGGCCATCCTTGCCGGTCATGCAGAACACACAGCCTACTGCGCAGCCGAGCTGGGTGGACACGCACAGGCCGTCGCGCGGCAGCAGCACGCTCTCCACCGTCTGACCGTCGGCAAGTTCGACCAGCAGGCGGGTGCCGTCCTCGCCGGGGTGCTCGGAGCGCACGCGGGCGAGCGCGATCAGCTCCGCTTCGAGCGCGGACAAGGCGGCCTGCAAGGCCTTGGGAAAGCGGTTCGAGTCGGTATGCGGGCCGGCATCGAGCGCGCGCCCCTGCAGCCAGGCGCGCAGCAGGCGGCCTTCGTGACTGGGGCGCGCACCGAGCGTACGCAGGCGCAGGCGGATGGCGTCGATGTTCATGGCGCGCGATGCTAGCACTGCAGCGGCGGCTCTGCCTGCACGCGGGCGGATTCGCGAGGCCAGTGCCCCGCACTCCGGCCGTATAATCAATGCCATTCGACACGAGGAATCATGCATGTCCGATCTGCGCTTCGAAGGCACCCGCGACTACGTCGCCACGCCCGACCTCATGCTCGCGGTCAACGCCGCCATCCGCCTGCAACGCCCACTGCTGATCAAGGGCGAGCCCGGCACTGGCAAGACCATGCTCGCAGAAGAGGTCGCCGATGCCCTTGGCCTGCCCTTGCTGCAGTGGCACATCAAGTCCACCACCAAGGCCCAGCAAGGCCTCTATGAGTATGACGCGGTGTCGCGCCTGCGTGACTCGCAGCTCGGTGACGACCGCGTCCGCGACATCTCCAACTACATCGTCAAGGGTGTGCTGTGGCAGGCCTTCGAGGCCGAGCGCCCGACCGTGGTGCTGATCGACGAGATCGACAAGGCCGACATCGAATTCCCGAACGACCTGCTGCGCGAACTCGACCGCATGGAGTTCCATGTCTACGAGACGCGCCAGACCATCCAGGCCCGCCACCGGCCGATCGTGTTCATCACCTCGAACAATGAGAAGGAACTGCCCGACGCCTTCCTGCGCCGCTGCTTCTTCCACTACATCCGCTTCCCCGATCGCGACACCATGCAGCGCATCGTCGATGTGCATTTCCCGGCAATCCGCAAGGAGCTGCTCACCGAGGCGCTCGAAGTCTTCTTCGGCCTGCGCGACGTCCCCGGGCTGAAGAAGAAGCCCTCCACGTCCGAACTGATCGACTGGCTCAAGCTGCTGGTCGCCGAGGACATCCCGCCCGAGGCCCTGCGCAGCACGGACAACAAGGCGGTCATCCCGCCCCTGCACGGCGCCCTGCTCAAGAACGAACAGGACATGCACCTGTTCGAGCGCCTGGTATTCATGGCACGCCACAACCGCTGAGCGAACCCACCATGTTCAAGGCACTGCTCGCCTGGCTGTTCGGCCGCGGCAAACCGTCGGCGGCCCCGCTACGCACGGCGACGGACGGGTTCGACAAGCTCAACCGCGACGCCCCGCTGCGCGCGACAACCCCCGACCTGAGCGCCGACGGCATCGTCACCTTCCTGTGCCGCGAAGCCGTCCTCGGGCGCAACCAGCGCATCGCCGGCTACCAGTTCATGCTGCAGGAGGGCACGCGGGCGCGCATCCGCCACAGCAACCGGCGGGTGCACCACGTCTATGCCGAAGTGCTGGTGCGCAACCTGATCAACGCCGATATCGGCGAACTCCTCGGGCACCGCATCGCCTTCATCGACGTACCGGACTCCTTCCTCACCGCCCCCTGCCTCGCGCACCTGCCGGCGGCGAACGTGGTCCTCATTCCCACCGCACTGCCCGACGCAGGCGCCCCGGATTTCGACAGCCTGCGGCGCACGGTCGAGGACCTGCGCAAACGCGGCTTCAGGCTTGGCTTGCACGACCCCAACGTCGTCACCGAATTCAACGGCCTGCTGCCCTGGGCCGACTTCATCATCGCCCATGCGCAGGGCCTGGATGCCCGCCGTGGCCTGCAGCTGAGCAACATCGCCCTCGAGGTTGCGCCCAACGCGCGCCTGCTGGTGCGCGAACTGCCCTCGATCGAGGAGTTCCGGTTCAGCTTCAAGCTCGGCGCGAGCCTGTTCCAGGGCCCCTTCATCACCCGCCGCGAGGACTGGACCGAGCGCGAACTCGGCCCCAGCACACTGCGCATCGGCACCCTGATCGCCCGCCTGCGCGCCGACGCCGATACCCACGAGCTGGCCGAGCTGCTCAAGCAGGACGCTGCCCTGTCGCTGCGCCTGCTGCGCTACATCAACTCGGCTGCCAATGCGCTGCCGCAAAGCGTGTCCTCGATCGAGAACGCGCTCGCGCTGCTCGGCCGCGAAAAGCTCTACCGCTGGCTGATCCTGCTCGTCTGCAGCACGGCAACCGAAAGCGAGCGCGGCGGCGCGGCGCTGGAGACGGCGCTCGTCCGCGGCCGCATGATGGAACTGCTCGCCGCCGCGCACCCGAGCGCCGAGCGTGACGCCCTGTTCCTCGTCGGCCTGCTGTCGCTCATCGACGTGATCCTGCAGGTTCCGCTCGACAAGGCGCTGGCGCCGCTGGCCCTCAGCGCCGACATCGATGCTGCCGTCCGCGGCAAGGGGGGCCCTCTTCACGACCTGCTCCAGCTCGCCATCGCCTGCGAGCGAACCCAGGGCGACGGCCTGGCCGAAGCCGCCGAGCGCTGCGGCATCTCGCCCGAGCAGGCCACGGAGTGCCACATGCAGGCCCTGTCCTGGGCGATGCAGATACAGGACTGAGGCCCACGCCAGCGGAGCTGCCGATGCTGATCGATTTTTTCCTGCACCTGAAGGCACGCAAGCTGCCGGTGTCGACGCGCGAGTTCCTGACCGTGCTCGAGGGGATGAAGGCGCACGTGTGCGGCCCCTCCATCGACGACTTCTACCACTTTGCACGCACCTGCCTGGTGAAGGACGAAGCGCTCTACGACCGCTTCGACCGAGCCTTTGGCGAGTACTTCAAGGGGGTCACCGAGCTCCCCGGCCTCGATGCGGACCTGCCTGAGGAGTGGCTGCGGGCAATGGCACGCAAGCACCTCAGCCCCGAGGAGCGCGCACAGCTGGAAAAGCTCGGCTGGGACAAGCTGATGGACGAGTTCCGCAAGCGCCTGCAGGAGCAAAAGGGACGCCACCAGGGCGGCAACAAATGGATCGGCACCGGCGGCAGTTCGCCCTTCGGCAACAACGGCACCCACCCGGAAGGCATTCGCGTCGGAGGCGAATCGGCGGGTAACCGCACGGCGGTCAAGGTGTGGGACAAGCGCGAGTTCCGCAACCTGGACGACTCGGTGGAACTGGGCACCCGCAACATCAAGGTTGCCCTGCGCCGGCTGCGCCGCTTCGCCCGCCAGGGCGCGTCCGAGGAGCTCGACCTCGACGGCACGATCGCCGCCACCGCACGCAACGCCGGCTGGCTGGACCTGATGATGCGGCCAGAGCGCCACAACGCGGTCAAGGTGCTGCTCTTCCTCGACGTTGGCGGCTCGATGGACGACCACGTCAAGATCTGCGAGGAGCTGTTCTCGGCCTGCCGGCTCGAGTTCAAGCACCTCGAGTACTTCTACTTCCACAACTGCGTCTACGAGGGTGTCTGGCGCGACAACCGCCGCCGGCACGCCGAGCGCACACCGCTACTCGACGTCATCCACAAGTACGGGCCGGACTACAAGCTCATCTTCGTCGGTGATGCCACCATGAGCCCCTACGAGATCCTGCATCCGCATGGCTCGGTCGAGCACATGAACGCCGAGCCGGGCGCCACCTGGCTGCGGCGGCTGCTCGACGCCTACCCGGCAGCGGCCTGGCTCAACCCGGAACCGGAACGCCTGTGGCCCTACCGCAAGTCGATCGAGCTGATCCACCAGATCGTTGGCGGACGCATGTACCCGATGACGCTCGATGGCCTGGCGCGCGCCATGCAGGGGCTGTCAAGAAAGCACTAGGGGCATCCGGATGCGGTGCCCTGGCACGCCACAATGCCGGGCGGCCGAAAAAAAAGAGCGGCCTGTCGGCCGCTCAAGCTGCTGTCCGCACAAGTGCAAGAAACACTGTGTGTAAGACACGGTCGGGACGTTCCGACCGTGCCAGGCGGAACATCGCTCATTCGGTGAAGGGCAAGGGCTGCATGCCAAAGCCTTCGTCAAGATTCTTGATCTGGCGCAGCAGCTTGTCGAGCTCGCTTTGAAGGCTCTCCAGGCCCGCCTCATCCATCAGCCGCAAGGCCTCGGGCAAAACCCCGCGCGCCGGAGATGGCGCCCGCGCCAGCAGTGCCTGGCCCTCGTCGGTAAGGTAGAGACGGACGACGCGCTGGTCGACAGTGGTGCGCTCCTTGCGAAGCAAGCCCGCAGTCTCGAGCCGATCGACCATGTTGGACGTGGTCGATTGATGCAGCGCCATGCGGTTGGCGAGTTCGCCCACCCGCAGGCCGGCTGACTCCTTGAGTTCCTGCAGAGCCCATAGCTGCGCCCCTGTCACTCCGCTCTGGCGCTCGATCCACTGGGAGTGGCGCTGCGCCGTGCGGATCAGGATCCTGAAACGCTGCAGCACCGAAAGCGGGGTCACCGGCGCGGCCGGCTTGCTTGCTCTTGCTTGGTTTTCCACTGTCTGAATCTCGCTCGGACTATATTTGCTCAAAGCTTCATTGTCAAAAAAACATCATTGCCTGCCACGGCGTCTATGGTAACGGTATCGTTCACCTTTCGCATGTGCAGCATGCACGCAACGAGCCCGGTTCAGTCGTCAGCGCCCCTCCGGAACGGCGCCATGCTGTACCGCAACAGAGCCCTCATGAGCCCCGACCCGAAACTCGATACGCCGACCCGAACTCGCTGGAGCCTGAGCCGGCTGTTACGCGGCGGTCGCCGCTACGCCCTGCCCTGGCTCTCGCTGCGCCGCTGGCGTGTCCGCCTGCTGCTGGTTGGCGCCGCCTTGTTCGCGGGGCTGCTCGCAATCGCCTTCGCGATCGGTGCCGAGCTTGCCATCGAGGCCCACGCCGGCGTGATGCGCGAGCGCCCCTGGCTGAGCCTGATCGTCGCGCCAGCAGGCTTTGCTGCGCTCGCCTGGGTATCACGGCGTTTCTTTCCCGGGACGGAAGGCAGCGGCATCCCACAGGCCATCGCCGCCTCCCTCTCCGACGACGGGCGGGTACGCAAGCAGCTGCTGTCGCTGCGCATCGCGATCGCAAAGGTATTCCTGACGCTGGGCGGCCTGCTGTCGGGCGCTTCGATCGGGCGCGAAGGCCCCTCGATCCAGATCGGTGCCTCGATCATGCACATGCTGGCGAGCCGAAAGCGGCACCGGCGCATCGCGTCGAGCCGCGACCTCATCGTCGCCGGCAGCGGCGCAGGCGTGGCCGCGGCCTTCAACACCCCGCTCGGCGGCATCATGTTCGCAATCGAGGAGATGTGCCGCTACCGTGCCTTCCGCGCCAACAGCACCACGCTCACCGCGGTCATCTTCGCCGGTCTGATGTCACTGGCCGTGCTTGGCAACTACACCTACTTCGGCCGCACCCTGGCCACGATCGGCTGGCCCGACGGCATCTGGCCGGTGCTGCTGTGCGGCGTGGTCGGCGGCCTGCTCGGCGGCGGCTTCTCACGCGTGCTGATCGCCTCGGCGCGCGGCCTGCCCGGGCGAGTGGGCGTCATCGCGCAGACGCAGCCGGTGCGCTTTGCCGCGTTCTGCGGCCTGCTCACCGGCCTGATCGGCGTCGCCAGCGGCGGCCTGACCTACGGCACGGGCTATGCCGAATCCAAGGCTGCGCTCGAAGGCAGCGCCGCGCTGCCGATGGCCTTCATGCTGATGAAGATGGCGGTGATCTGGCTGGCTTTCGTGTCGCGCATCCCGGGCGGCGTATTCGCACCCGCGCTCGCCGTGGGCGCCGGATTGGGATCGGACATCGCCATGCTGCTGCCCGGCGAACCCGACCCGGCCATCCTGGTCCTGGGCATGGTGGCCTTTCTTGCTGCCATGACACAGACGCCGATCACCTCCTTCGTGATCGTCATGGAGATGACGGCCAACCACCAGATGCTGCTGCCGCTGATGGCGACGGCGGTGGTGGCGCATGGCGTATCGCGCTCGGTCGCCCCGGTCCCGCTCTACCATGCACTCGCCTACCCCTGGCTGCGGCGGGCGGAAGGACGGGTCCAGCCCCCCGTACCAGACACCGCTGCGCCCTCGACAGCCGAGTCCCCAGCGGCCCCGGCTACGCAGGAGGCGCCCACCTCTCCCTTGGGCGCAGCCAATGCCGAGACTGCGGGCAACATGCAGGACATGCCCTCGACCGCCAGGAACAAGGAGGGGGCGCCCTGACGGACACCCCCTCCCGTAAAGCCGGCGGCCTGACCCGCAGCGCCGGTACGGGCCCGCTTTAGCTGCCGCTCATCGCCATCATCAGCTGGTTGATGCGCTTGACGAAGGTCGCCGGGTCGTCGAGCGTGCCGCCCTCGGCCAGCAGAGCCTGGTCGAACAGCACCGCTGCCCAGTCGTCGAAGTGCTTGTCCTCGTACTTCAGGCGCAGCACCGCCGGATGGCTCGGGTTGATCTCGAGGATGGGCTTGGAGACCGGCGCGTTCTGGCCCGCGGCCTTGAGGATGCGGGCGAGGTTCATGCCCAGATCGTGCTCGTCGGCCACCAGGCAGGCGGGCGAATCGGTCAGGCGCAGGGTCACCTTCACGTCCTTCACGCGTTCGCCCAGGCTCGCCTTCATCTTGTCGAGCAGTTCCTTGTACTCGTCGGCGGCCTTCTCGGCTTCCTTCTTCTCGGCCTCGTCCTCCAGCGCACCCAGGTCCAGGCCGCCCTTGGCGACAGAGACCAGCGGCTTGCCGTCGAACTCGGTGAGGTTGCCGGTCACCCACTCATCGACGCGGTCCGACAGCAGCAGCACCTCGATGCCCTTCTTGCGGAAGACCTCGAGATGCGGGCTGTTCTTCGCGGCGTTGAAGGTCTCGGCAGTGACGAAGTAGATCTTGTCCTGGCCTTCCTTCATGCGGCCGATGTAGTCGGCCAGCGAGACGACCTCGTCCGCCGTGTCGAGCTGGGTCGAGGCGAAGCGCAGCAGGCCGGCGATCTTCTCCTTGTTGGCGAAGTCCTCGCCCACGCCCTCCTTCAGCACCTTGCCGAAGGCCTTCCAGAAGTCGGCGTACTTCTCCTTGTCGGCAGCCTCCTCGCTGTTGGCCAGACCTTCCAGCATCGACAGCACCTTCTTCGTGCAGCCCGAGCGGATGGTGTCGATGTCCTTCGACTCCTGCAGGATCTCGCGCGACACGTTGAGCGGCAGGTCGGCCGAATCGACCACGCCGCGCACGAAGCGCAGGTAGGTCGGCATCAGCTTCTCGGCGTCGTCCATGATGAAGACGCGCTTCACGTACAGCTTGATGCCGTGCTTGGCGTTGCGGTCCCACAGGTCGAAGGGCGCGTTCTTCGGGATGTAGAGCAGGTTGGTGTATTCATGGCGGCCCTCGACGCGCGAGTGGGTCCACGCCAGCGGCTCGTCGAAGTCGTGCGCAACGTGCTTGTAGAAGGCCTTGTACTCGTCATCCGTGATGTCGTTCTTGGCCCGGGCCCACAGGGCGTTGGCCTGGTTGACGGTCTCGTCCTCGTCCGTGAGCACCTGTTTCTTCTGCTCGTCGTTCCACTCCTCCTTCTTCATCACGATCGGCTGCACGATGTGATCGGAGTACTTGCGGACCAGGCTCTTGAGCTTCCACGACGACAGCAGGTCTTCCTGGCCTTCGCGCAGATGCAGGGTGATCTCGGTGCCGCGGCCGGCCTTGTCGACCTGCGCCACGGTGTAGGCGCCAGCTTCATCGCCGGCCATCGAGCATTCCCACCTCACACCCTCGCCGGCAGCCAGGCCGGCGCGACGGGTGAGCACGGTGACGCGATCGGCGACGAGGAAGGCGGAGTAGAAGCCGACGCCGAACTGGCCAATGAGGTTGGCGTCCTTCTTCTGGTCGCCGGTGAGCTGGCCGAAGAACTCGCGCGTACCGGACTTGGCGATGGTGCCGAGGTGGGCAATGGCTTCGTCGCGGCTCATGCCGATGCCGTTGTCGGCGATGGTGATGGTCCTGGCCTCGGCATCGAAGCCGATGCGGATCTTCAGCTCGGCGTCGTTTTCGTACAGGCTGCCGTTGTCGAGGGCTTCGAAACGCAGCTTGTCGCAGGCATCGGATGCGTTCGAGACCAGCTCACGCAGGAAGATCTCGCGATTGGAATACAGCGAGTGGATCATCAGGTGAAGCAGCTGCTTCACCTCGGCCTGGAAGTTCAGGGTCTGGGACGACGCGTTGTTCGGGTTCTGTACTTCGGACATGTGACTGCGGCTCCGTCTGTTTGATCAGGACGGAGCCGCAGATGGGGGCGGTGCTCCCACTTTCAAGGGCCTGCCCGCGCATGCGGGGCGGGCGCTCAGCAGCGGAAGCGGCCGACGAGCTGGTTGAGGTCGCCTGCCAGTTGCTCCATGCGCTCCGCCAGCTGAGCCATCGAGGCCATCTCGGCCGTGGTGTCCTGCGCCATCGAGGTGATCCGCTCGACCTGCTGGGCGATCTCGGTTGCTGCGGCGCGCTGCTCGCGGGTGGCGAAGGCCACACCGCGGATCTTCTCCAGCGCCTCGCCGGCGCCGGACCTGATCTGATGCAGGGACTCGGACGTCTCATCGACGAGCACCACGCCGCCCTCGACCTGCGCCGTCACCTCGGCCATGGCATCGACCGTGCCCTTGGTCTCGGTCTGGATGCCCTCGATGACCTGCTCGATCTGGATCGTGGCCGCGGCCGTGCGCTCGGCCAGGCCGCGCACCTCGTCGGCAACGACCGCAAAGCCACGCCCCTGCTCGCCGGCCCTGGCGGCCTCGATCGCCGCGTTGAGGGCCAGGAGGTTGGTCTGCCCTGCGATCTCCTTGATCACGTTGGCGATCGACCCCACTTCGTCCGCACGCAGGACCAGGTTCTGCAGCTTGTCGGCGGCGGCTCCGACCTTGGCAGCGATCGAGTTCATCTCCGTGACCACACGCTCGGCCCGCGCCGCGCCCTCATGGGCCAGCTCGGACGTCGCCGCCGAGTTCTCCTCGGCATGGCGGGCGCCATCCGAGATGTGCTCCACGCTCACCGTCATCTCCTCGACCGCGGCTGCGATGGCAGCGGTCGAGTCGGTCTGCACGGCCGACGCCTTGGACACCACCCGCGCGACCTCAGAGATGTCCCGCACGGTATCGGTCAGCCGCCCCGAACCCTGGCCGATCTCGCCCACCATGGCGCGCAACTGGCCAAGCATGGTCGACAGCGTACCAAGCAGGCTGTCTGCGCCCGCGCGATTGGCGACCCTGACATCGAGCTGACCCGCAGCGGCCTGGCGCATGACCTCGTTGGCATAGGCCGGCTCGCCGCCGAGTGCACGGACCACGCCCCTCACCACCCACCACGAGATCAGGCCGAGGACGACGAGCACCGCCAGCACGAAGATACCGAAGCCGGTCGCCGCGCGACGCATGGCGGTATCGATATCATCGACATACACGCCCGTACCGACGATCCAGTCCCACTCCGCGAACATCTTGACGTAGGACAGCTTGGGCTGGGGCGTCTCCGACCCCGGGCGCGGCCACAGGTAATCCACGAAACCGGCGCCATCGGCACGCGCCACGCGCACGAACTCGCGGAACAGGTACTTGCCCTGCGGATCGCGGTTCTGAGAAAGATCCGTGCCTTCGAGATCGGGACGGATCGGGTGCATCAGCATCACCGGACCGCTGTCATTGACCCAGAAGTACTCGTTGCCTTGATAGCGCAGGCCGCGCAACGCCGCCTTGGCGGCCTCCTGCG
Organism: Thauera sp. 27; assembly: GCF_000310125.2. Classification (NCBI taxonomy): domain Bacteria; kingdom Pseudomonadati; phylum Pseudomonadota; class Betaproteobacteria; order Rhodocyclales; family Zoogloeaceae; genus Thauera; species Thauera sp. 27. The sequence continues at coordinate 51,354 of NZ_AMXB01000027.1, read as the reverse complement.
CATTGGCCCGGCTCATTGCGCCGCTGCGCTCCAGGGCGTGGAAATGCGCGATCAGACCGTGGGCTACCTCGACCTGACTCTTGACGTTGCGCTCATAGCCTTCGGTCATGTGGCGGTGCGCATCACGCAATGCCACTGCAGTAAGCAATGCCAGGCCAGCCATCGCCACCACGACCAGCAGCGAGACACGCTGCACGACGGTCAATGATCCAAGGCGCATATCCCTTCCCTCCCTCGCTATGATTTCTTCGGTCTGTCAGCCCCCCTGCACGGCCAGCGGCTGCAACCTGTGCGTTTGCTATCGGCCAAATACACCTCCGACTTTAGCTGCATCGCGCCCACACCACCGCAGATACTCCAATGAAATACAAAGAGATAACGTTGACTTGCCTCAAACGTAGACCACGCCGACGATCTCCAGCTCACGCAGCCCGGCCGGGCTCTGGAAGCGCACCACGTCGCCGACCCGCGACTTCAGCACGGCACGTGCAAGCGGCGATATCCAGCTGATCCGGCCCTGGGTCGCATCAGCCTCATCCACTCCCACGATCTGCAGGGTCTGCTCCTCGCCGGTGTCCAGGTCGCAGAAACTCACCGTAGCGCCAAAGAACACCTGCTCCAGCTCGCGCTGGCGCTCGGGGTCCACCACCTCGGCGTTCTCGATGCGCTTGATCAGGAAACGGATGCGCCGATCGATCTCGCGCAGCCGCTTCTTGCCGTAGATGTAGTCTCCGTTCTCCGAACGGTCGCCATTGCCTGCCGCCCACGCCACCGTCTCGACGAGCTTCGGACGCTCGAAGCGCACGAGCTGGTCGAGCTCCGCACGCAAGGCGTCGTAACCACGCCGGGTCATGTAGTTCTTGCTGCCGGCCGGCAGACGCAGGCCCGGCGCCAGATCCTCGTCGCCATCGCCGTCGCCGTCACTTTCCTTCACAAAGGCTTTGTTCATCCTCAAGCGGTCCGCAAAAAGTGCCGATGTTACGGACTGGTCCAGATTTGCGCCAAGCCGGACGGCAGGCCCATTTCGTGCTTTGCCTGGCCCGAGTGCTTACAAACGAGCGCGGCGCGGATGCTCGGACAACAACGAACCCGAATGAACGGAGGTCGAGGAGATCATGGGACTGTTCTTGCGCAAACAAGCCGCCGATGCGGCAGGGGTGGTGACCTTGCAGGCATCCTCGGCGACGCTGGGGGCGGAGCTTGACGCCTTGCGCATCAAGCCCACATTCGTGGTCGCTTTCGTGTCGCCGCACGTCGACATCGACCGCAGCGCGGCCGAAGTGCGCAGGCGCTTTCCCGATGCGGCGCTGGCCATGTGCACGACCGCAGGCGAGCTCTGCTCTGAACAGGGCCAGCTCTACTGCACGACCGGCGGAAGCTGGGATCGCATCGTCCTCCAGTGCTTCGACGCCTCACTGGTGGCCCGCGCCGAAGTGGTGGCGATCCCCCTCGGCAGCGAGGACTTGCGCCGCGGCTCGGTTGCCGTGCCGATGAAGGAGCGCGTGGCGCGACTGGCAAGGAACATCGAGAACGCCGGCATCGCCCTCGACATCGATCACCGCGACACCTTCGCCTACGTGCTGTTCGACGGCCTGTCGGCATCCGAGTCGTTCTTCATGGAGGCCCTGTATGAGAGCGGCCGCTTCCCCTGTCTGTTCGTGGGCGGCTCCGCCGGCGGCACGCTCGACTTCAAGGTGTCCTGGCTGCACGACGGCAAGCGGCGCCTGGACAACCACGCCCTCGTCACTTTCGTCAGAACGGCGCCGGGCGTGCGTTTCGGCGTGTTCAAGAGCCAGAACTTCGAGCCCACGGATGTCGTGTTCAACGTCTTGTCCGCCTCGCTGGAGCAACGCTACGTCAGCCAGGTGTTCGACCAGCAGGGCCGCATCGGCACCCTGGTCGACGCCTTGTGCGACCGACTCAAATGCGATCGCAGCTCGCTAGAGGCCAAGCTGGCCGAGTACTCCTTCGCCATTCGCGTCGGCAAGGAAATCTACGTGCGCTCGATCGCACGCATGGACCTGGATAGCGGGCGCGTGCACTTCTACTGCGACGTCGCCCCGGGCGAGGAACTGGTCATGGTCCGCCGCACCGGGCTGGCCGAACGCACACGGCAGGACTTCCAGCGCTTCCTGGAAGGCAAGCCGGGACTGCCGGTGGCCGGCATCCTCAACGACTGCATCCTGCGCAGGCTCTACAACGAGCGCGAGCTCGGCGACATGGGCAAGGTCATGGAGGGCGTGCCGCTCGCCGGCTTCTCCACCTTTGGCGAAATTCTCGGCTTGAATCTGAACCAGACCCTGACTGCCATCTTCTTTTTCCGTGTGCGCACCGGAGAAGGCTTCCGCGACGGCTTCGTGGACCAGTTCGTGGCCCACTACGGCGAGTTCAAGGCCTTCTTCCTGCGCCGCCAGGTCGCCAAGCTCGCGGGCCTGTCGCGTGTCGTGGTGCAGCAGATCGAGAGTTTCGAGGCCCAGCACTTCGACAGCTCGCTCGACGCCAGCGGGCTGGATGAATCGATGGCGAGGGTCTTCACCGGACTCAACGATCTTGGGCGGGTGCTCCGGGAGGCGAACACGCTGCGCGAGCACACGGCGCGGGAACTGGATGGTTGTGCCGGCGACCTTTACGGGTCGATGGATGCGCTGTCCGCACACATCGTCGAGCAGGACGAGGTCGTCCATCGCGCCGGCAGTACGGTCGTCGAACTTGCCGCGCGTGCGGGCGAGGTCGCCGCCAGCGCGCGCGGCCTGGCCGAAGCCAGTGCCCGCATCAAGAGCGTCGCAGGCGTGATCCAGCAGATCTCCGACCAGACCAACCTGCTCGCGCTCAACGCCGCGATCGAGGCGGCACGGGCCGGAGAACAGGGGCGCGGGTTCGCCGTGGTCGCAGACGAGGTGCGCAAGCTCGCGGAGAAATCGCGTACCAGTGCGACCGAGATCGGTGGCGACATTTCCCGGCTCGCGGATGCAATCAGCAATGTGGCGCGCGAGATCGAAGGCCAATCGTCCGGCGTGGCCGACCTCACCAAGCTGCTCGAGAGCATCGAGCAGTCGAGCCGCCGCACCGCGGACACGGCGGTGCACACCAAGGCGGTGGCCGATAGCCTGAGGGCGCTCACCAAGGGCAGCGCCTAAGACAGCCCCCCGCAAATTGGGGAGCAGCATTCATGAGCAGCGCGCATCGTTTCGGAACACGCGTGGAGCAGGCGCACCTGGCACAGGCTACTGCGTAAAACAGTTGCACCGCGGCATCGTACAGGGCCGGCGGGCGCCCGAAGCGCTCGCCGGCCCTCGGCTGCAGGGGTTTCAGCGCGCCCGGCACTTTTCATAACGCATTTATCTGCACAACAATGGCATGATTGTTGCCTGAGCGCTCTCCAGCGCACGTGGCGCAGCCGTCACGGCGGCGCACTTGATCACTCGATCCGATGGCTGGAGACCCGCCGACAATGAATAACGAGCGACACCTGTGGCAAACACTGCTGGATGTCGAGGCGCCGTGGACGGTTACCGACTGCAAGGAGAATGGTGGCCGTCGCCACGACATCTGGATCGGACTGGAAACCCCTCGCCCCTGGTTGGGCATCGTACGCGCGCGGCCTGTGCCGGGTACGCGGACACTGTCCTGGCGGCACGCCAACTTCGGCGCCTGGCAGATCCATATCCACGTCCAGGCGCCAGGCACGGCCGACCTGTCGCGCCAACCGTGGGCCGGCGAACCAGACCTGCCATTCACGCGCGCGCTCAACGAGCGGATCTTCACCTTTCTGCGCGAGGGCTGCAGCCTGCAGAGCATCTGCACCCTGCTCGACCTGCCGATCACCGAACTCTGGCGATTGCGCTATGCGATGGACAGCGGCCGCTGGGGCTTCGATCGCACCCCGGCCAAGCGTATCGCAGCGCATGGCAGCGAAACTGACGCAGGCGCGGCGGCGGACCCGGACGTGCCCGACGTGGCAGACCCGGTGTGGGTCGCGCTGCTGGAAGGCGGACGACAACTCGACATCCGCGTCCTCGGCCTGAAGCTGCTGCTGTCACGGCTGCGCGCGCAGTTCGAGATGATCTCCGACGTCGAGGTGCGCACGCTCAAGTTGCAGGAACTGCACCGGTACTTCCTCAAGAACAAGCGCCTGCTCGCGCATGAACTCAGCCAGATCAGGAGCGAATGACGTGGCCGGGACTCCTCTTGAGCAAAGCGCCTCCGCACACGGTTCGTTACTCGGCCTTGTCGAGGCAGCACGGCGCATCGAACGTGGCGCCTTCCTGACCATTGCCGGCGACGAGGACTTGCTGCGCCAGCTGCCGCGCGGCAACTGGATCGGCGGCACGATTCCGTACTTCATGGCGCAGGACGGCGGCGAGATGAGCCGCAATCGCGTATTCGTGAGCGAGATCGCACACGTCTCGCCAGCACCGCGGATCCGCTTCCATGACGTGACCTCGCTCGACCAGATATGTGTGGAAGCCCCGGACAACGGCTACTCCATACTGATCATTCCGGCGTTCTCTGCGGTGCACTCGCATTACGCGCGCAACGCGCCGGGGTTCGACGACATGTTCGTGAAACCCCTCGTCGGCTGGGTATCGGGCTGCCACCTCGACGATATCGAACGCGCCACCCCCATGGTGATCAACGGGCAAACGGGAGAGTTCGACTCCGAGCGCGCGGTGGTGATGCATGTCACTCTCCCGGACGACTGCTACGCACGGGTGGAGATCATCAATCTGTTGGAGCAAGGCCGGGGCGACGACATCCGCTTTCCGGAAACGGGCTTCTCGGCGCACGAATGCCTCGTCAATGGCGCTCCGGCGCTCCTTGCGGACTACCTCGAAGCACATGGCGGCGATCTGCGCCTGCCCTTGGTCGCCGACCATTGCGGGGCGATGGTCAACGTGTCCTTCAAGAGCATCGATGCCAGCACCGGGCGCGTCGACTTCTACGCCCCCGTATTCAAGGACACCACCTATCGCCTGGCCCGCCGGCTGCCGCCGACGCACTCGAGCGCAGAGGGCGGACACGCGGCGTTCTCGTGCAACTGCATTCTCAACTACGTGCATGACGGCCTGGAGGGGCGCCGAACAGGCGCCTTCACCGGACCGATGACCTTCGGCGAGATCGCCTATCTGCTGCTCAACCAGACCTTGGTCTACCTCGTGATCGATCGCATGTGACCAAAGGCTCGCTAAAGCCCGCCCCCCCCCGCCGCCTCGGTCGTGGCGGAGCGAGCCGTAGCATTTCGCAATAAACTGCTAAAGTCTCCAGGCTTATCGCCGATACCGGCGTTGAGTACATCAACGGTGCCTGGGGACAGCCATGCTCGACAACCTGAAGTTCAGAACCAAGATCATCCTGCTGATCGCCGCCACCTTCCTGGGCCTGGCTACCGTCATGGTCCTGGATGCGATCCAGCTCAAGGCCGAGCTCACCGAAACACGCAAGCTCCAGGTCCGCTCCATCGTCGAGAGCGCCGTGCAGGTCTCGGCTGCCTTTCACGCCCGCAGTGGCGAGCTGGGCGCTCCGGAAGCCCAGTCGAGGGCCATCCAGGCCATTCAGGCAATGCGCTACGGCGGCGACGACGGCAAGACCGAATACCTCTACATCTACGACCTGTCGGCGACGACGGTGATGCACCCCTTCCGCCCGGAGTGGAAAGGGCGCGATGTGAGCAACGAGGTCCGTGACGGCAAGGGGCGTTACACCATCAAGGACGTGGTCGGCACAGCCAGCCGCAACGGCTCCGGCTACGTCGATACCGCCTTCCCCCGTCCGGGCAGCACCGACCCGGTCGACAAGCTGCAGTACGTCGCCACCTTCGCGCCCTGGGGCTGGGTCATCGGTACCGGGGTGTACATGGATGACGTCGAGACCCAGTTCTGGAACAGCGTGCTGGTCGATATGCTTGTCAGCCTGGTGATCATGCTGGTCGTGGTGGCGCTCGGTGTTCAGATCGGCCGCTCGGTGCTGCGCCAGATCGGCGGCGAGCCAACCGAAGCAATGCGCCTGATGGACCTCGCCGCCTCGGGAGACCTCACCGTTGCCATTCCCAACGCGCAACGCGGAAGCCTGCTCTCCGAGCTGTCGCGCATGCTGAGCGCGATTCGCCAGATGGTGGGCGAGATCTCGGCAAAGTCCGGCGTCGTGCGGCACACCGCCGAGAACATCTCGACCTCGTCGGGCCAGGTCGCCCAAGCCTCGCTCCGCCAGTCCGACTCCACGGCAGCCATGGCTGCCGCGATCGAGGAACTGACCGTCTCCATCAACCACATCTCCGACCTTGCCCGCGACACTGAGCAGTACTCCTCTTCGGCAGCGCAACTGGCCCAGGGCGGCGAGGCGCAGGTTGCCGAGGCGGCGCGCGAGATGACCGTGATCTCCGAACAGACCTCCGCCGCTGCGGGAATGATCCGCTCGCTCGAGACGCGTGCCAACGAGATCTCCAAGATCACCGAGGTAATCAAGGAAATCGCAGCACAGACCAACCTGCTTGCGCTCAACGCTGCCATCGAGGCCGCTCGCGCAGGCGAGCAAGGCCGCGGCTTCGCGGTGGTCGCGGACGAAGTCCGCAAGCTTGCCGAACGGACCTCGTCCGCGACCGAAGAGATCAGTGCGATGACGGGCGCCATCCAGAGCGACACGGGCAGCGCCGTCGAATCCATGGACAAGGCGCTGCCCCAGGTCGAGCGCGGCGTGGAGCTTGCCCGCGAGGCCGAACAGTCGCTGCGCAAGATCCGCGAAGGCGCGCACACGACGCTCGACCGCATCCGCGAGGTGGCGCTTGCCACCCGGGAACAAAGCGCCGCCAGCACGGCCATCGCGCAGCAGGTCGAGAGCATTGCCCAGATGGTGGAGGAAACCAGCGCATCCACCGAACAGACCGCCTCGTCGGCAACGTCCCTGGACACCATCGCCAGAGAGCTCGGAGAGCTGGTGTCACGCTTCCGTCACTGAGCGGACGGTTGAGGCGCCGTCATCGGCGCCCACCCTCCTGCGCTTCATTGCGCATTGTCAGGCCCGCCTGCCCCGCATACCATTGGCAAACAATGGCGGGGCAGACGTGCGCTTGAGCGCATGCAGATCCAGATCGGGGGAGCGTATTCATGACGGACGAGCAATTCGACGAGGTCACCAGCCTGCGCGGGCGCCTCGAGGAGCTGCGCAGCGAGCATCGGGACCTTGACGATGCGATCACGCGCCTTGCGCAGCAGCCATCAGAAGACGAGCTGATGCTGCGCCGGCTCAAGAAACGCAAACTCGCGCTCAAGGATCGCATCACCGCCATCGAGCACATGCTGGACCCTGACGAATACGCCTGACGCATCGGGCCTTGCACTTCGAGCCGCAGCCCGGCTACCTTCCGCACCCCACTCACCGTGCATCAAGCCCTGCCGCACAAGCTGCCGGGCGCATTGATGCAAGCTGCAAGTCACCAGAGACATCCATGCCTACGATTCCTCTCCGCGGCCATATGGCCGCCTATGACGATTTTGGCCCGACGACGGCCCACCCCCTGCTCCTTGTCCACGGTGCCGGACACGACCGCGGCATCTGGCAAGCTGTTGCCGAAGGCCTGGCTCAAGCCGGCAGGCGCACGATCGCCGTCGACCTTCCCGGACATGGCAGTTCAAGCGGCGACGCGTGTCTCGACATCGATGCCATGGCGGACTGGGTGCTCGCATTCGCGGACGCCGCTGGCCTGGGTCGCTTCGACCTCGGCGGTCACAGCATGGGCTCGCTGGTCGCACTCGCCGCAGCGGACTCGGCCCCTACACGGGTGGGCCGCCTGGTGTTGATCGGCAGCCTGGCGCCCATGCCGGTCGCCCCCTTCGTGCTCGATGCTGCGCGTAACGACCCTCAACAGGCGCACGCCCTGATCAACAAATTCTCCTTCGCTCCGGCGGAGTTGATCGGCGAAGCCCGGCGACAGGCGCTGGAGGAAGCCAATACCGCGCGCATGCAACGCAATGGCGCAGCAGTACTGGCCTCCGATCTGGCGGCCTGCGACGCCTGGCAGAACGGCCTGGCCGCCGCCGCCAGACGCCGCGGCCCAAGCCTGTTGCTGTGCGGCGAGGTCGACCGCATGACCCCGCTCAAGGCCGTGACCCCGCTCGCCGACGCCCTCCAGGCAGAGGGCAATGTGCGCCTGGTCGTGCTTGCAGCCTGCGGCCACGGCATGCTCGACGAGAACCCCGCTGCCGTGGTTCAGGCCCTACTCGAAGACTGAGCCTCGAAGGTGAGAACCACCGGCTGGTGGTCCGACGCCGCCGTGTCCGCCACGACCTCCAGCTCGCGCACGCGGGCTGCAAGGTCGGTGGTGACGAAGAAGTAGTCGCAGCAATAGGCGCGATCGGGCCACTCGGCGCCATGCAGGCCGACTGTGGGCGCATGAGGCTGTGCGCCATGAACGAGCTGCCAAGCGTCTACCCAGTGCGCACGCGCATCGCCCCAGGGTGCCGCCGGTAGCGGCTGCAGCATGGCAAGATGCTCGGCCGAACCGGGCTCGCAGTTGAAATCCCCGCACAACACGGCCGCTGCCGGGCGCTGCGGCGCGGCAAACGACGGATTCGCCTCCTTGAGTGCGGGCGGGCGCGCGGCCAGATCGGCTGCCTCGGCCTGCAGACCGCGCAGCGCCTCGACCTGGGCGCGACGCTGGACCGCCGAGTAGTACTCCAGGTGCGTGGTCATCACCCGCAGCGCGCCCCACGGCGCCTGCACCACGGCCTCCACGCACACGCGCTGCATCGCCGGGTACGCCGGGTCCGCGGGCGAAGGCAGCAGGTGCCTGAACACCTGTCCGACAGGCAGGCGCGACAGCAGCAGGTTGCCGAAGCGGGCACGCCCGCCCTCGCCGTCCGGCAGATCGACGGCCGCCGCATAGACAGCCTCATACCCCGGAAAGGCCGCGCCCAGCGCAGCGGCTTCATCCTCCCGCGCCCCGCCTGCCAGCCCGGGGAAATTGCACGCAACCTCCTGCAGGCAAATGACGTCGAAGTCTCCCGCCGCCCGGATCGCCGCCGCGCTGCGGGCGAGGTCCACCCGCCCATCAGCCCCACGCCCCCACTGGATGTTCCAACTCAGCAGCTTCATGCCCTGCTCCTCCCCTGCTCCGAGATCCATGCGCCAGCGGGCTTGACGCCTCTGCCGCAAACAGCGATTTTGCACCCATGTCCAGGCCTCTTTACGTTTCTCGCCTCTGCGCCGCCCTGGGGTACATGCTGCTTGCCCTCCTGCCCCTAGCACCCGCCTGTGCAGCCCAGCCCCTGCGCATTGGCGTGCTCGCCTTCCTGGGCTCGGAAGCCGCAGTCGAAGAATGGTCACCCGTCCTACGCCGGCTGCAGGCCAGCCTGCCTGGACACACCCCCGCACTCGTCCATCTCGACCATGATGGCTTGCGCCTTGCTGCGAGCCAAGGCGAACTCGACTTCATCATCACCAACCCGGGACACTACGTCGAGCTCGAAGCTGAACTCGGCGCCAGTCGAATCCTCACGCTCGACGCCGGCGGGGGACGATCACCCGAGCGTGCATTGGGCTCTGCGGTGATCGTACCGGCAGACAGCCCGCTTCATAGCCTCGCCGAGTTGCGGGGCAAGCGCCTGGCCATCGTCGGCCGTGAAGGCTTCGGCGGCTTCCAGATGTTGTGGGGAGAGCTCGACGCACTCGGCCTGTCGCCCGAGCGGCATCTCGCCGCCCTGCACGAAGTCGGCTTCCCGATGAGCGGCGTAGTCGCAGCGCTTGACGCCGGCTTGGCCGATGCGGGCGTGCTGCGCAGCTGCCTGCTCGAGAACCGGGCGGACTGGCAGGAGCGTTTTCGCGTACTGTCGCCGCGCAACGAGCCTGGCTTCGCCTGCGCCAGCTCCACCCCGCTCTACCCCGACTGGCCACTCGCCGCCCTGCGCCACACGTCACCCGAGCTTTCACGTATGGTCGCGATCGCGCTGCTCGGCATGCGTACCGAGCGTGACGGCCTGGCATGGGCGGTACCGGCGGACTACCAGGCGGTCCACGAGTTGTTCCGGCGCCTCGAGATCGGTCCCTACGCTTACCTGCGTGCCCCCACGCTGATGGCGCTGGCCGAACGCTACTGGCCATGGGTAGCAGGCTTTGCGTTGCTGCTCCTGGGCTGGATCATCTATACCGTCCGTGTCGAACACTTGGTGCAGCGCCGCACCGCCGAACTACGCCATGCTCTCGCCGAGCGGGAGGCTTTGACGCAACACATGCATGCCGCACAGGAGCAGGCGGAGCACCTTTCGCGCCTGTCGGTACTGGGCGAGTTGTCGGGCACCCTCGCCCACGAACTCAACCAGCCGCTGGCCGCCATCGCAAACTACGCCAACAGCCTGGTGCGCCGAGCCGACAACCAGCGCCTGACGGAAGCTGCAGTGCGCGAGGCAGGTGGCGAGATTGCCGGCCAGGCCGAACGCGCCGCGGGCATCCTGGGCCAAATCCGCGTCTTCGCACGCAAGCGTGCCGCGAGCCGCGAACGCCAGCCCGTACGCGACGTCGTCGATGAGACTGTCGCCCTCTTTCGCGGCATGCTGGCGCACGCACCCGAGGTTCGGATCGCGGACGAGCTACCGGCCGATGCATGCACCGAGTTCGACCGCCTGCAGATCCAGCAAGTGATACTCAACCTGCTCAAGAATGCCTGGGACGCCAGCCACGGGCTGCCCGTCGCACGCCAGCGCATCGTGCTGACGCTCGACACCGACGCCGACAGCCTGCACATCCGCGTACGCGACTACGGCGTCGGAATCGACGCAGCCACGCGTAACCGGCTCTTCGAGGCCTTCTTTACCACCAAGGCCGACGGCATGGGACTCGGCCTGTCGATCTGCCGCGGCATCGCCGAAGCCCACGGCGGTCGGCTGAGCGCGGATATTCCGGACGACGGACCGGGCGCCATCTTCGTGCTCACCCTGCCGCAAGCCAAGCGGTACATTCAATCCACAGCGAAACCCACCGACGCATGAGCCCGAACGAAGAACCTCTGATCCACGTCATCGACGACGACGCCGCCTTTCGCCGCTCGACCGTCTTCCTGCTCGAATCTATGGGCTGGCAGGTCGCTGCCCACGCTTCTGCCGAGGATTTCCTCTCCGCCGTAGCCGCCCCCACCCAGGCGGCCTGCCTGGTGCTCGACATCCGCATGCCCATGATGAGCGGACTGGAGCTGCAGCAGGTGCTGCACCAGCGCGGCTTCGAGGCGCCGATCGTGTTCATCACCGGACATGGTGACGTGGAGTTGGCGGTCCAAGCGATGAAGCACGGCGCCTGCGACTTTCTCGAAAAGCCGTTCAAGGACCAGGCCCTGATCGATGCTGTCGGCCGTGCGGTGAAGCTCGGCTGTGAGGCCCGCGCCCGCAGCGCGCGCTGCGAGGAGGCCAGGCTGGTTCTCGAGCGCCTGTCGCCACGCGAGCGCGAGGTCGCCCGCCTGGTGGCCCTGGGGCTACCCAACAAGCTGGTCGGGCGAGAGCTCGACATCAGCGAGAAGACGGTGCATGTACACCGCCACCATGTCATGGAAAAGACCGGAGTCGGCAGCGCCGCCGAGCTCGCGCGCCTGATGCTGCGCGCGGACCCCACCGGCCTGGACTGAGACGCTACCGCCCAATCACACCTCTGCCGGCGCGCCTGCGTTTGCATCGATCCCATGGCACGGCGGCAGCCGCGAATCGAACCGGTCGAGTCGCGGACTTCTGGCCTCACACCCGCTCAAGCCGGGCCGGAATACCCTGGCGCACCGAGGTGCCCGACACCGCATCCACCCAGATGCCCTTGCCACCACGCGTCGGGTCGGACAGGCCGAGGTCATTGAGGTTGATGCCCGCCCGCAGGTCGGGGCGGTCCGGCTGCACCCGGTCGCCGATCCGATGCGCCCGTGCGCCCAGTTCGAGGTGGCCGTAACCGTGCTCGATCGCCATCACCCCGGGCACCACACCCTCATGCACGATCACCGTGCATGCCGCCGCGCCGCCCGGGGTGCGGATACGCGCGGCGTCGCCGGTCTTCAGGCCCTGCTTTTCGGCATCGACCGGATGCACGACCACCGGATTGTCCGGGTGCAGGCCGGTGATGCGGGTAGCGATGCTGTACGAGTTCTGTAGCGCCGACTTGTAGCTGATGATCTGCAGCGGCCAGTCCGCCTCCGTATGCACCTCGCGCATCGGCGTGCCGTCATAGAAGGCCGGTGGCGTCCATTGCGCGCAGCCGAGGAAGCGCGCGCCGGAGAGCGTGTTGCGCGCGCTACCGATCATCTCGTTCCACAGCCACAGCGGCTTCGTGAAGCGGTTGGCCTGCCACTCGGGCTGCTCCGCATCCTGCGCCTCGGTGGCCGGCTGGTAGCGCCCGCCGCGGGTGAACAGGAAGGCCACCTTGCGCCACTCCTCGGGCTTGAGCACGCCCTCCAGCTGCGGGCGCAGGCGATCGACACCGGAGAGCTGCAGATCCTCGTCGGAGGCGTCGGCCACCGGCGCCTTGCCAGCGAAAGCGATGTTGGCGCCGCCGCGCAGGTACCAGTCCTCGGGCGTCTCAAGCGGATGGCGCTTGCCGTCCATGTCGGCGATCGCCTCGCCGCCAAAGCCGGGCAGCTTCATCGCCTTTGCGAGCGCGATGTAGAAGGTCTCCATGCCGATCGGCGTACCGTCGGGGGTCTTGTCAGCCTTGGGTTCGACCACCGGCCAGCGCGCGGTCGTGGCCTTGGTGGGCACGCCATTCCAGGGCGCGGCCCAGCCCCAACTCTCGTACATGATCGAGTCGGGCACGATGTAGTCGGCAAAGGCGTTGCTCTCGTTGATCAACGGGTCGACCGAGATGATCAGCGGCAGCTTCTTCGGGTCGGCGAGGTCGCGCTCGATCAGCGGGCGCACACCGGTGATGCCGTACAGCGGGTTGCAGCTCCACAGCACCAAGGCCTTGAGGCTGTAGGGATAGCCGCGCAGTGCACCGGTGAACCATTCGGTGCCCAAGCCCGGCGCGTTGGGGAACCAGGCGTCGCTGGCCGGATAGGGCTTGCCCTCGGCCTGGCGGCGCTTGAACTCGGCCGAGCGCTCATAGGCCACGTTGCGCCCAAGCGGGGTGCCGGACGGCTTCAGCTCGCCCGGGAAGGTCTCGAGATCGTAGCGTGGGCCGGCACCATTGTCCTTGAAGCCGCCGCCGTTCATCACGAAGCCGCCCTTGCAGTTCAGGTTGCCGATCAGCGCGTTCAACGTGACCACGGCGTAGGCGTTGTAGAAGCCGTTGCCGGCCATCATGCCGCCGTGGGCAATCGCGCTCGCCTTGCGGCCGTGACGGGTGAACTCGTCAGCCAGGCCGACGATCACGTCCTCCGGGATGCCGCAGACGGCCGAGTATTCGGCGATCGACAGCGCACGCGCCGATTCTCGCAGCAGCTCGAAGGGCGTCTTCACCGTCACCGGCTTGCCGCCGAGCTCGATCACCCGCGTGGCCTCCAGCACCGCCGCCACGGTCGCGGTTTCGGCCGCAACCAGCTCACCGCCGGCGGTGGCGATGACGTAGGGGTCGGCGTCCTTGTATTTCTCCTCCGCCGCGACTTCCATGCCGATGTCGGAGCCGCGCAGGAAGCGGCCCTGGCGCGGGTGGCCGTCCTCGGCGATCACCAGCCAGCCGGCGTTGGTAAAGGACGGCTCGCCCGCGGCCTGAGCGGCCTTGAGGTTGGGCCAGCCAAGGTAGGCGGTGTTCACGCGCTCGTTGTCGAACATCCAGCGCATCATGCCCATCACCAGCGCACCGTCGGTGCCCGGACGGATCGGCACCCAGCGCCCGTGCTCGGCGGCGGCAAGGTTGTGCGAGTTGTTCAGCACAGGGTCGACCACCACGTAATCCAGCCGGCCTTCGGCACGTCCCTTGGCGAGCATGCCGCCGGTGCGCTTGAAGGGGTTGCCGGCGTTGCCCGGCGCGGTGCCGATGAAGAGCACGAATTCGGCGTTGGCCAGGTCGGGCTTGGCGTGCGGCATGCGCTTGACGTCGCCGAACAACGCACCCGAGCCGGAGCGGTAGGCGCCGCCGCAGTAGGAGCCGTGGCCGACGTGGTTGAGCGTGCCGTAGGCCTGGTTCCAGAAGCGGCGGCTGAAGTTCTCGCGGCCGTCATTGACGCTGGTCAGCACCGCCACCTGGTTCACCCGCTTGCCCAGTTCGGGCGCCTCGGCATCGATCGGCTTCTCGAGGTCGCGCAGTGCGGCCAGGCCATCGACATGGCCCTCGCCGAAGAGGTCGCCGCCTTCCACCACTTCCTTCACCAGCTGCTCGAAGGAGATCGGCTGCCACTGGCCCGAATTGCGCGGGCCGACGCGCTTCAACGGCGTGAGCACGCGGAAGGGCGAGTTCATCTGGTCCATCGCCGCGTTACCGCGGCCACAGGCGGTCGAGCGCCCGGCCAGGCCCTTGTCCTGGAAGCGCGACATCGCCACCAGGCTCTCCTTGACCGACGCCTTCATCGGCAGGTGGGGCTCGGTCGACAGCGGGCTGTAGGGGTTGCCGACGACGCGGATGACCTGGCCGCTGGCCTTGTCGATGCGCACGCGCACGCCGCACTGGGTGGTGCAGCCCAGGCAGGCGGTGTAGCTGACCTGCTGGTTGGGGTTGGGGGTGAACTCGCCGCTCACCGGATCGACGGTGAATTCCGGTTCGGCCGAGCGGCCGTGGATGTGCCGGCCTTCGGCGATCTTCTTCTCTTCGGGGCCGGTGAAGTTGGCCACCATGCGGCCCAGGGTCTGCGAGAAGCCTGCGGCAAAGGCGGCGAGGCCACCGGCGGCGATGATTTCACGACGTTCGATTTTCATGATGTATCTCCTTGGTCGCCCGCGCTCAGGCGGCAGCCTTGTCGGTGTTGCCGGCCGCGAGGCGGTCGAGCGGCAGCAAGGTGGTGATGAGCACGAAGAGGAAGACCCACAGCCCGGCGGTGCCGACGATGCCCATCAGGCCCTCGGGGCCGAGCGGTAGCGAATAGGTGTAGTAGCCGGCGCCGGTCTTGGGCACTTCCTGGCCGCCGATGAAGATGGACCAGCGCATCATCCACGCCGAGTGCAGCGCCAGCAGGCCGATCAGCAGGCCGGACCCGGGCCACTTCCACGCCAGCAACAGGGTGAGCACGGTGGCCGTCACCGCCCAGGCGGCCGAGAACTGCCAGTTGGCCGAGGGACCGACTTCGGCGAGGGCCTGGGCATGGACCGGCGACACGCCGGAGAGCCCGAGCGCCAGCCACAATGCTCCCACCGCCAGGGCCACCACCTGGGTCGCGGCCAGCACTCCGGCCATGCGGCGATTGGCAGCCTGGTCACGCACGCTGAAGCGGTTGAACAGCAGTGCCAGGCCGACCGCGCCGGCGAAGGCGGTGACGAAGAACTGCAGTGGCAGCAGCGGCGTGTTCCACAGCGGACGAGCCTGCACGACCGCAACCTCGGCGCCGGTGTAAAGCGCCACCAGCGCTGCGCCGACGAAGGCGAGCAGCGCCGCCGCCTTGAGCGCGCCACGGCTGTCGTGGCCGCCGTAGGCGAGTACGTTGGCCAAGCCGGAGAGCTTGCCACCGCTTTGCGCATGGCGCGCCAGATCGGGGCGGAAGGCCAGCCAAGCGTAGGTGAGCAGCCCGCCCAGATACACCGGGATGAAGAAGGCGCCCCACGACATCCACGACGTCGGCGTGAAATAAGCATAGAAATGCCAGAAGCGGCCGGGCTGGTGCAGGTCCGCCAGCAGCGCCACCGGTGCGGCCAGGCCGCACACCAGTGCGCCGAGCAGGGCCAGACGCGAGATACCAGCCCAGCCCGGGCGGCGGAAGACGACGCCCGGCAGCGACAGCAGATACGCGCCGTAGGACAGGCCGATGAGGAAAAAGTACTGCACCGCCCACGGCAGCCACGCAACTTCGCGCGCAACGTTGATGGTTTCGACGATGTTCGGGTTCATGTTGGATCTCCTCGCGTGCGGTTCAGGCGTGCGGCAGACTGCGGGGCTTCCACAGCGAGCCCTGGCCCTCGACCTTGCCTGTGAAGCGCTCGTCGAGGCCGATGTAGAACACCCGCGGCGCCGTATCGAGCTCGGGCTTGAGCACCTTCAGCTGCGGCTGCGCCTCCTTCAGCCGGCGGGCGAGTTCGCCCTCAGGGTCGTTGATGTCACCGAAGATGCGCGCGCCGCCGACGCAGGTCTCGACACAAGCGGGCAACAGGCCGGCATCCACGCGGTGGGCGCAGAAGGTGCATTTGTCGGCCTTGCCGGTGTCGTGGTTGATGAAGCGCGCGTCGTAGGGGCAGGCCTGCACGCAGTAGGCGCAGCCCACGCAGCGGTCGCCGTCGACGGCGACGATGCCGTCCTCGCGCTTGTAGGTGGCGCTCACCGGGCATACCGGGATGCAGGGCGGGTTGTCGCAGTGGTTGCACAGTCGCGGCAGCACGTAGGTGCCGGCGGGCTGGGCGCTGTCGGTGAGCTTGACGCTGTAGGTCGACACCACGGTGCGGAAGCTGCCCTCGGGCACCGCGTTCTCCTGGATGCAGGACACCGTACAGGCCTGGCAGCCGATGCACTTGCGGACGTCGATCAGCATCGCCCACTGGTGCTTGGCTGTGCTGGCGATCGCTGGGGTGGGCACCGCTACCGCCGCCGCAGTCACTACCGGCACGCCGCGCAGGAAGTTGCGGCGTGAAGCCGAGGCTGGCGCTGCGCATGGCGGGGTTTCCAAAGCCTCTTTCATTTCAGTACTCCACGGGCCGTTGACGTGGATGACACTTTAGGCTTCCGATACCCATACAGAAATTGGGGAAATAAGGCAGAACGCTAGATGGTTCTACCTATTGCGTTCCGCTGCCCCCACGGCGATCAGGGACAGGCGCTGCACGCTACATGCGTCAATTCATCAGCCGCCTGCCCTGCTCATGTGAGCGGCCTCGAAAAAATCCTCAAGGCAACCATGACCCCGTCGATACTCCTTTGTTTATATGGGTCTCCTCATGGGCTCATGCACCAGTTGCGGCAGACGGCCGAGGGTTGCCAGTGCGGGAAGGACCTCCATCGCCTCGTACGACTGCCCTGGCCGGCGTCCTCGGGCATAATCGGACCCGCCTCCAGGGAGGAAAGCTCCGATTGCCGAGACGTACGCCGACGCGCACCGACAGGCACGGACACCACGCGACCATGTGCAGCGCAAGCGCCCGGCGCCGCCGATGCTGCCACTGCCGTAAAGGACTGAGCCATGCACTCCGCACAGGAACTCGTCAGCCAGGTCGAGGCGCTGACCGCCCTGCCCGACGTCTACGAACGCGTTCGCCAGCAACTCGACTCGCCCGCCGGCTCGATCGGCGAGGTGGCACGACTGGTGGCGGCCGATCCCGCGCTCACGGCACGCCTGCTACGGCTGGTCAACAGTGCCATGTACGGCTACCGCGGACGTATTGCCGACGTCGATCGCGCCGTCCAGTTGCTTGGCCTGCAGCAGGTACATGACCTCGTGCTGGCGATGTCGCTGCATGCAATCTTTGCAGGCGTGCGCCCTGCCCGCCTCGACATGCGCCGTTTCTGGCGCGACAGCATGCTCAACGGGCTGGCGGCACGGGCGGCCGCCCGCCGCCGCGGCCTGCCCGGCAGCGAACGTCTGTTCGTGATCGGACTCCTGGCCGACATCGGCCACCTGGTGATGTACCAGACGGTTCCCGAACTCGCCGCAACCGCACGCGAATCCGCCGAGCGCGACGGAAAGGCCCTGGAGGTGAGCGAGCGCGAAGTCGTCGGCTGCGACTTCAGCGAGATCGGGGCTGCGCTGGCCGACCTGTGGCAGTTGCCGCCAAGCTTTGCTGGGGCCATCGGTACCCAGCTCTGCCCCCGCTTGGGTGGCGAGTATGGCAATGAAGCGGCCCTCCTCAGCCTGGCCCGCTGCGTGGTCGAGGCCGAACGCCGCAATCAGTCGAGCGCGGATGCGGCGGCGAGCCTCGAGGCGGACATCTGGCCACTGCTCGAGCTCGAGCCAGAGCAACTCGCCGACATTCGCGAGGAAGCCGAACTGCACCTGGCGGCCTATGTGAACCTGTTCTTCTCCTCTGCACACTAGCTGGCGCACGGCAGCCGAAAACCCGCGTAAACACTGGCTTTCCTGCCCAAAAAAGAGAACACAGAGCTACTACATGTAG
The DNA here is from genome assembly GCF_000310125.2 of Thauera sp. 27. Lineage (NCBI taxonomy): Bacteria > Pseudomonadati > Pseudomonadota > Betaproteobacteria > Rhodocyclales > Zoogloeaceae > Thauera > Thauera sp. 27. Next base: position 33,217 of record NZ_AMXB01000027.1, on the reverse strand, counting down.
TGCATTCGTAAAATTTGAAACACAAACTAAAAATATAAATACATGTTTTAAAAGGATTTTATTTTTTTGCGAAATCCCGCTTTCCGCGCTATTCTTCAGTCCGTTCCAAGACCCACCACGGATGAAGAAAAAAGCCATGAGCGAGACCACCAGCGCGTCCACGAGTGCACACAACCAAGGCACCATCAAACCCTCTGCCGCCAACCTGCCGATGCAGGAGATCTCCGGCGAGGTTCTGGTCGAAAAGTACGCCAAGGGTGACGAGCAGACCGTTGCCGAGGTGCGCCGCCGGGTTGCCCGTGCGCTTGCCGCGATCGAGTCCGAAGACAAGCGCGCCCACTGGGAGGCGAAGTTCCTCGAAGCGCAGGAGAAAGGTTTCGTTCCCGCTGGCCGCATCAACAGCGCCGCAGGCACCACGCTGGCCGCCACGCTGATCAACTGCTTCGTGCAGCCGGTCGGCGACTCGGTGACCGAGGCCGTCGATGGCCGCCCCGGCATCTACACCGCGCTGGCCCAGGCCGCCGAGACCATGCGTCGCGGTGGCGGTGTCGGCTACGACTTCTCGTCGATCCGCCCCAAGGGCGCGCTGGTGAAAGGCACGGCATCGAACGCCTCCGGCCCGGTGTCCTACATGCGCGTGTTCGACCGCTCTTGCGAAACCGTCGAATCCGCCGGTGCACGCCGCGGCGCGCAAATGGGCGTGCTGCGCTGCGATCATCCGGACATCGAGGAGTTCATCCACGCCAAGGACCACGGCGACCTCACCAACTTCAACATCTCGGTCGGCGTCACTGACCCCTTCATGCAGGCCGTCGAGGCCAACGGCGATGTCGAGCTGGTGCACAAGGCCGAGCCCACCGATGAGTTGAAGGAAGCCGGCGCCTACCAGCGCGACGACGGCCTGTGGGTGTACCGCAAGGTGCGTGCACGCGACCTGTGGGACCAGGTCATGCGCTCGACCTACGATCACGCCGAGCCGGGCATCCTGTTCCTCGACCGCATGAACCAGGACAACAACCTGTACTACTGCGAGACCATCGAGGCCACCAACCCCTGCGCCGAACAGCCGCTGCCGCCCTATGGCTGCTGCTGCCTGGGCTCGATCAACCTGACGCCCTTCGTCAAGAACCCGTTCAGCGACAAGGCCGAGTTCGACTATGCAGGGTTCGGCAAGGTGGTCGACGTCTCCATCCGCATGCTCGACAACGTGCTCGAAGCCACCCACTGGCCGCTCGAACAACAGCATGCCGAGGCGCAGTCCAAGCGCCGCGTGGGCCTGGGCTTCACCGGCCTGGGTGACGCGCTGATCATGCTCGGCAAGCGCTACGACACGCCCGAAGCACGCGAGGAAGCGCGCAAGATCTCCGAGTTCATGCGCAACCGCGCCTATCTGGCCTCGTCCGACCTGGCCAAGGAACGCGGCGCCTTCCCGCTGTTCAACGCCGACCTGTACCTGTCGGGCGGCAACTTCGCCTCGCGCCTGCCGGCCGAGGTCAAGGACAAGATTCGCAAGAACGGCATCCGCAACTCGCACCTGCTGTCGATCGCGCCGACCGGCACCATCAGCCTGGCCTTCGCCGACAACGCCTCGAACGGCATCGAGCCGCCCTTCTCCTACACCTACACCCGTCGCAAGCGCATGGCCGACGGCACCTTCAAGGAGTATGCGGTCGAGGACTACGCGTGGCGCCTGTACCGCCACCTCGGCGGCAACGTCGACAAGCTGCCGGAATCCTTCGTCACTGCGCTGGAGATCTCCGCGCAGGCACACAAGGACATGGTCGCCGCCGTCGCCCCCTATGTCGACACGTCCATCTCCAAGACGGTGAACGTGCCCGAGGACTACCCCTACGCCGAGTTCGAAGACCTCTACCTCACCGCGTGGAAGGCGGGCCTCAAGGGGCTGGCCACCTACCGTCCCAACAACGTGCTGGGTTCGGTGCTGTCGGTGACCCCGACCGCCGAGCAGAAGCAGCCGCACGACGTCGAGATTGCCGACGCCAACAAGCGCCTGTCGATCAAGAACCTGCCCGCACCGGTGCTGTCCAGCCTGCGCTGGCCGGGCCGTCCGGATCTGCCCGACGGCAACCTGGCGTGGACCTACATGCTCAACACCCCGAGCGGCGGCTTCGCGCTCTTCGTCGGCCAGGTCGGCAACAACGGCGGCAGCTTCCCGTTCGAAGTGTGGGTAAACGGTGCCGACCAGCCGCGCGGCCTGGGTGCGGTGGCCAAGACGCTGTCGATGGACATGCGCGCCAACGACCGCGGCTGGCTCAAGCTCAAGCTCGACACCCTGGCACGCACCGTCGGCGAGCGCTCGTTCGAGATGCCCTTCCCGCCGCACGGCGAGAAGAAGCTGGTGCCCGGCGTGGTTTCGGCCTTTGCCCAGGCGGTGAACTACCGCTGCGAGAAGCTGGGCGTCTTTGACAAGGAAGACGACAGCAACTCGGTGCTCGACACCCTGTTCAGCCTCGAAGAGCCCAAGACCGGCACCGACGGCACGCTGTCGTGGACGGTGGACATCTACAACCCGGCCACCGGTGAAGACTTCGTGCTCGGCCTGAAGGAGATCACCCTGCCGGACGGCGTCACCCGCCCGTACTCGGTGTGGTTGTCGGGCAACTATCCGCGCGCGCTGGACGGTCTGACCCGCATACTGTCGCTCGACATGCGCGTCATGGACCCGGCCTGGATCGGCATGAAGCTGCGCAAGCTGCTCGACTACCCCGAGCCGCTGGGCGACTTCATGGCCTTCGTGCCGGGCACCCGCCGCCAGCAGAACTGGCCCAGCACGGTCGCCTACCTGGCCCAGCTCATCATCCACCGCTACGCCATGCTCGGCGTGCTCGACGAGAAGGGCTACCCGACGCGCGAGATGGGCATCCTCGAGTCGCCGCGCGACGACAACGAGCCCAAGCTGATGCAGGGCGCGCTGTGCAACGAGTGCGGCAACCATACCGTCATCCGCAAGGACGGCTGCGACTTCTGCACCGCCTGCGGCGCGGTTGGAACCTGCGGCTGAGCCCAACGCGGGAGTTCGCAGAGGTCAGGTCGCATCTCATATAATGCGTTCTGCCCATAACTACACGAAGCGCCCCAGGCCAGTTGCTGGCCGGGGCGCATGCGCTCCTGCACCATGCCAACCTGTCCCCGCTGCGACGGCACGGACTGTCGCGAATCTCCCTGGCGCTCCGAAGACGAGCGCCGGGAACACAAGGGTGAAACGCCCTACCGCTGCATGTCCTGCGTGCATCGCTTCTTCGGGCCAGGCCGCAGGAACCTTCTGCAACACAACCCCCTGATCGCCGCCATCGGTGGCAGCACGCTGCTGGTGGTCATTGCGGTGGTGCTGATCATGTGGGCCTGGAAATCCTGAGCGGAGTCGCGCAATGAGCAGCACACCCCTCACGATCACCTGCCCGAAGTGCGGCTCGACCGACTGTCGCGAGTCGCGCTGGCGCTCGCACCAGGAAAAGGTGGACAACCCGGGCCAGCATCCATACCGCTGCCTGAATTGCGCCAACCGCTTCGTCGGCAGGCACACCGGCAGTATTGCCGGACGGCGCAGCTTCCTGCTGCTCGCGGGCCTGGCTGGACTTGCGGTCGTTGCGCTGGTCGCGGGCGTGGTCGTGGTCCTGCTCGAGGGGCGCAAATCCGTGCCGGAGGCGCCGTCCGCCGGAATGCCCGTCGGCGCTGCGGCAAGCACACACATCGAGGCCGCTGCACGCGGCGATACAGAGGCTCAGTTCCGCGCCGGACGCGCGGCGCTGCTCGACACTGCGCGTGGCAAGGAGGCAACGCTGGAAGCCCTGGGCTGGCTCAAGCGCGCCTCTGAGGGCGGGCACACGGGCGCGATGATCCTGCTTGGCAAGCTCTACCGCAACGGTGTGGGCATTACCCAGAACTACGACCTCGCAGCACGCTGGATCGCGGCCGCTGCCGAGGCGGGCGACCCCGAGGGCATGGTCGAACTGGGGCGCCTGCACCGCGCCGGGATCGGAGTGCCGCAGGACGCGGTACAAGCGTATGTGTGGTTCAACCGCGCCGCCGCCGCACTCAACATGAATGGCGTTCAGGAGCGCGACAGCATCGCCATAAAGCTCAGCCCGGACGAGCTCAAGCGCGCCCAGACCCTGTCGCTCGAACACGACACCCATGTCACCCCAAGTGCAGAACGCAACGCGGATGACAAGGCGACGCCGGACTGAAGGCAGTCGCGTGCGCCCGCGGCGCAAGGCCTCAGCCCATCACTGTGGCTCGCCGATGGTACCGGCGAATACCCAGCCCTGCTCCACCACATAATTGAAGACGAAACCGGTCGGTACGTCGACGAACAGGCTGACGCTTTCACCGGCCTGCGCCGGTGCGAGGGCGGCCTCGGCGCGTTGACCGGCAAAACGCCAGCCTTCGTCGGCCAGGTACTCGTAGCGTCCGCCGGTCTGCTGGTCGAGCATCACGGCCAGCGGTGCAGTGGCCGCCCGGTCGAGCTTGACACGGACGGCCGCTGCCGACTCACCAGCCAGCGCAGCGGGCGCAGAAACGGCAATGACGAGCGCAGCCAGCGAGGCGACGCCCGGAAAACGACGGACATGCATGGGGGTATTCCTTGAAAAAACGGGATCAGGTCGCGCCATCGGCAAACGACAGCAATATGTTGCAGCGCAACATCACAACCCGGATGGTAGCAGAAACAAGGTATTCCTCAAGCCGAAAACGCACACCCCTTCCAGGCACTGCCCGCGTGACACAAGCCGCGACGCCGCCGTGACCTGGCGACGACTTGCCTACGCGGCTACTGGACGCGTATCGTCGCGACGTTGCGCCGTCCAGACGCGCGCGGGATGACTCACCGAGCCCAGTGAACACCATGACCCACCCCCCTGCCAGCATCGCTGGCGCGGCCAGCAACCCGCGGCTCAAGCTGAGCGGGATCAGCAAGATCTATCCGACTGTCGTCGCCAACGACCGCGTCGACCTCAGCGTCCGACCCGGCGAAATCCGGGCCATCCTGGGCGAAAATGGCGCCGGCAAGTCCACGCTGATGAAGATGATCTACGGCGTCACACGCCCCAGCGCCGGCCAGATCTTCTGGGAGGGGCAGGACGTCCAGGTCACCAGCCCGGCGCATGCGCGCAGCCTGGGCATCGGCATGGTGTTCCAGCATTTCTCGCTGTTCGAAACACTGACCGTGGTGGAGAACGTTGCCCTCGCCCTGCCCGGCGCCCAGGCTCTGGACGAGTTGGCCGAACGCATCACCGAGGTGTCGACGCGTTATGGCCTGCCGGTCGATCCGCGCCGCCACATCCACGCACTCTCGGTAGGCGAGCGCCAGCGCGTGGAGATCATCCGCTGCCTGCTGCAGGACCCGCGCCTGCTGATCATGGACGAGCCCACCTCGGTACTGACGCCGCAGGCGGTGCGCAAGCTGTTCGAGACCCTGCGCCAGCTGTCGGACGAAGGCTGCTCGATCCTCTACATCAGCCACAAGCTCGACGAGATTCGCGAGCTCTGCCACACGGCCACGGTCCTGCGCGCCGGCAAGGTCACCGGCGAATGCGAACCCGCCCGGGAAACCCCTCAGTCCATGGCACGCCTGATGATCGGCAAGGAGCTGCCGCATTGCGAGCATTCGCAGGCCGCCGCCAGCGGCGAAGTGCGCTTGCGCCTGGCAGGTCTGTCGCACGCTGCCGACGACCCTTTCGGCGTCGACCTGAAGGACATCCACCTCGAGGTACATGCTGGCGAGATCGTCGGCATTGCCGGCGTGTCGGGCAACGGCCAGCAGGAGCTGCTGCGCGCAATCTCGGGTGAGGAGCCGCTGGCCGAACGCTTCCCGGTGCAGATCTGCAATGTCGAGGCAGGCCGCCTCAAGCCTGGCCAGCGCCGCAAGCTCGGCCTGTGCTTCGTTCCGGAAGAGCGCTTGGGGCGCGGCGCCGTACCCGGCATGGCACTGGCCGACAACGCCCTGCTCACAGCCTCGCACACACAGGGCCTGGTGCGCGGCGGTCTTGTAGACGCGGGCCGTGCGCGCGCCTTCGCCGAGCGCTGCATCGAGGCGTTCAAGGTCAAGTGCGGCGGCGCTGGCGCACCCGCAAAGTCGCTGTCGGGCGGCAACCTGCAGAAGTTCATCGTCGGCCGCGAGATCCTGCAAGCACCCAGGCTGCTGGTGTGCGCACAGCCGACGTGGGGCGTCGATGTGGGCGCCGCAGCGCTGATCCGCCAGGCCCTGATCGACCTGCGCGACCGCGGCTGTGCCGTGTTGGTGATCTCGGAAGAGCTCGACGAGCTGTTCGAGATCTGCGACCGCATCACCGTCATCGCCAAGGGCCGGCTGTCTCCCGCCCGCCCCACTGCGCAGACGACGGTCGAGGACATCGGCGTGTGGATGAGCGGCCTGTGGCCAGGGGCCGAGACCGACGAACCACTTGCTGCGCCAACGCCTGCGGAGTCACTGCATGCTTGAACTCGAAGCCCGTGCCGAACCCTCGCGGCTGATGCCCTGGCTGTCGCCGCTGCTCGCGGTGGCACTCACCCTGGTCGGCGGCATGCTGCTCTTCCTTGCGCTCGGCAAGGATCCGATCGAGGGCTTTCGCATCTTCTTCCTCAACCCGGTACGCGACCTCTACGCCGTCTCCGAGCTGCTGCTCAAGGCGACGCCGCTGATGTTGTGCGCAATCGGCCTGGCAATAGGCTTCCGCGCCAATGTGTGGAACATCGGCGCGGAAGGCCAGTTCATGCTCGGGGCAGTGGCGGCAACCGGCGTGGCTCTGTACTTCGACGGCAGCCAGAGCAGCCTGCTGCTGCCGGCAATGGTGGCCGCGGGGGCGCTCGGCGGCGCGCTGTGGGCGAGCATCCCGGCCTTCCTGCGCACGCACTTCAATGCCAACGAGATCCTGGTGTCGCTGATGCTGGTGTACGTGGCGCAACTGTTCGTGTCCTGGCTGGTGTTCGGGCCATGGCGGGACCCGGACGGCTTCAACTTTCCGCAGACCAAGATGTTCGACGACGCCGCCACCATGCCGATGCTGCTCGAGGGCACGCGGCTGCACATGGGCTTCGCAATCGCGATCGGCCTGCTGGTCGCCGGCCATGTGTTCATGAACCACAGCTTCACGGGCTTTCGCATGCGGGTGGCAGGCGAAGCCGCGGCAGCGGCGCGTTATGCGGGTTTTTCGGCTTCGCGCATGATCTGGGCCGGCCTGCTCGCGGGCGGTGCAGCAGCGGGCATCGCAGGCATGGGCGAGGTCGCAGGGCCGATGGGCCAGCTCACCGACAAGGTCGGCAGCGGCTACGGCTTCGCGGCCATCATCGTTGCCTTCGTCGGGCGACTGAACGCCTTCGGGATCCTGCTCGCCAGTCTGCTGATGGCGCTGCTCTATATCGGCGGCGAGCAGGCGCAGCAGTATCTCAACCTGCCGAGTTCGATCTCGATGGTGTTCCAGGGCATGTTGCTGTTCTTCCTGCTCGGCTCCGACGTCTTCATCAACTACCGCCTGCGGCTGCGCCGCCGCGCCGCCTGAAGCGGGAACGCCCATGGACGCCAACCTATTCACCTCGATGCTGTTCGCCACCGTGGTGGCCGGCACTCCGCTCATCATCGTTGCCCTGGGACTACTGGTGAGCGAGAGGGCCGGTGTGCTCAACCTCGGCGCCGAGGGCATGATGGCCATGGGCGCAGTGACTGCCTTCGCCATCACCCATCACAGCGGCAGCCCCTGGCTGGGCGTGCTGGCCGGCATGGGCGCCGGCATGGCGATGGCGCTGCTGTTCGGCGTGCTTACACTCACCCTGATGGCCAACCAGGTCGCCTCGGGGCTGGCGCTGGCGATCTTCGGCGTCGGCCTGGCCGCATTCGTGGGCAAACCGTATGAGGCCGTAGCGCTGCAGGCAGTGCCGCCGATCCGCATCCCGTTCATCGCCGACATCCCGCTCATCGGCGAGGCGCTCTACAACCAGCAGTTGCTGGTGTACTTTTCCTGGGCGCTGTTCTGGGGCCTGCTGTGGTTCCTTTACCGCAGCCGTGCAGGCCTGGTGCTGCGCGCGGTAGGCGAATCGCCCGCTTCGGCGCATGCCATCGGCTACCCGGTGATCCGCATCCGCTATCTGGCAGTCCTGTTCGGCGGCGCCATGGCGGGCATCGGCGGCGCCTTCCTGTCGGTGTTCTACACGCCGATGTGGGCAGAAGGCATGGTCGCCGGCCGCGGCTGGATCGCGCTCGCGCTGGTGGTGTTCGCTACCTGGCGGCCATTGCGGGTGATGATCGGCGCCTACCTGTTCGGCGGCGTGATGATCACCCAACTCTTCATCCAGGGCTCCGGGCTGCAGATCGACTTCCCATCGCAGTTCCTGTCATCGCTGCCCTACTGGGCAACGATCGTGGTCCTGGTGGTGATCTCGCGCAACGTGAACACGATCCGGCTGAACTCGCCGCTCTCGCTCGGAAAGCCCTATCGGCCTGATGCCTGACGGGCACGCGGGTCCTAGCACTTCGCGCTCGGTCGCTCGGCGATGCGGTCGCGCCATGCCTGAAGGTTGTCCAGCCCCTCGGCCCCCGGCCTGAACTTCATCAGGCCGCGGGCGAACTCGATCGCGCAGAAGGCAGTGATGTCGGCAATGGTGAAGCGCTCGCCGGCGACGAAGGCGCGCGTCGCGAGTTCCTCATCCAGCCAGCGCGCCACCTCGCGTACCTTCTCGCCTTGCGAACGGCCGAACTCGGGGAACTGCGGCTGCTCCAGAGGAGCCAGGCCGGGATGGGTATGGCGGATGCAGTTGGCGATGCCACCGAACAGGTAGAACTCCATGCGCCGGTCCGCCATTTCGATGAAGGCGCGCTCCTCGAAGCTTGCCCCCATCAGGTTGGGCTCGGGATACAAGCCCTCGAGATAGGAACAGATGGCGCGCGTCTCTCCGAGCATGCGACCGTCGTCGAGTTCGAGCACCGGCACCTTGGCCAGCGGGCTTTTGGCACGAAAGTCCGAACTGCGATGCTCGTTCCTGCCGATCTCGACGACCACCTCTTCGATACCCCTGATGCCCTTCTCGGCGATGAACATCTGGACCCGGCGCGGATTGGGTGCGCGCGGCGAAATGTAGAGCTTCATGTGTTGTCCTCGGGGCGCAAGACAGCGCCCGCTTCGACGGACGCCCGGCCCAGTGCGCGATGGTAGCGCGTGCATGTTGCTTATGCAGCTATAAGCCGGAACGTATAAGTGCTATCAGAGGCCGCCAGTTTCCGAATCGGGGTCCGCTCCTAAACTGCGGGTACTGCACGACTGGAAGCAACACGCCTGCGAGCAGGCCGACAACGACAAACCAGGCCACAGCGCCAGAGACACGGAGACACCACAATGAGCGGGACGACCCCAGCCTACCCCGACCCGGCCAACCCGCCGCGCCCGGCCGTCGACGAGCACTCACCCGACTACATGCCGCCGCTGTCGCGCGCGATTCCGCTCGGCATCCAGCACATCATGGCGATGTTCGTCGGCAACATCACCCCCCCGATCATCATCGCCGGCGTGATCGGCGCGACCATGGACGAGCGCATCTTCCTGATCCAGGTAGCCCTTTTCGTCGCCGGCATCTGCACCCTGATCCAGTCGATCGGCATCGGCCCCATCGGCGCCCGCCTGCCCATCGTGCAGGGCACGAGCTTCGGTTTCCTGCCGGTGGCACTGCCATTGGCGAAGGCCTTCGGGCTGCCGGCGGTACTCGGTGCATCGCTGGTTGCCGGCCTGCTGCAGGTGTTCCTGGGTGCCTTCCTGGGCCGCGTTCGCCACCTGTTCTCGCCGGTAGTGACCGGTATCGTCGTGCTGCTGATCGGGCTCATCCTGATGCCGGTCGGGCTGCGCTACGCCGCTGGCGGCGTAGGTGCACCCGACTTTGCCGCGCCGCATCACCTGCTGCTGGCGCTGTTCGTTCTGATCGTGACCATCGGCTGCCACCAGTTCGGCCGCGGCTTCATCAAGCTCGCCTCGGTGCTGGTCGGTCTCGTCAGCGGCTACATCGTCGCGATCGTGCTGGGCTGGGTGGACTTCTCACGGGTCGAGACGGCCGCCTGGTTCGCCGTGCCGCAGCCGATGGTGTTCGGCATGGAGTTCTCGCCCACCGCGATCCTGGGCATGTGCATCATCATGTTCGTGGTCGGCCTGGAGACGATCGGCAACATCTCGGCGATCACCGTCAGCGGCGCCAAGCGTGCCGCCACCAACAAGGAGCTCTCGGGCGGCGTCATGGGCGATGGCGTGGCCACCGCCTTTGCCTCGGTCTTCAACACCCTGCCCAACACCGCCTATGCGCAGAACGTCGGCCTGGTCGCGCTGACCGGCGTGGTCAGCCGCCACGTGGTCACCATCGGCGGCATCGTGCTGATCGTGCTCGGCCTTTTCCCCAAGCTGTCGGCGGTGGCCTCGGCCATGCCCCCGGCCGTGCTCGGCGGCGCCGCCATCGTGATGTTCGGCATGATCGCCTCGGCGGGCGTCAAGATCCTCGCCGAGAACGAGCTCGATCAGCGCTCGATGCTGATCCTGGCCGTTTCGCTGAGCCTGGGCGTGGGCCTGCCGCTGGTGCCCGAGATCAGCACCGCCGTGCCCGAGCAGGTCGCCCTGCTGCTGAAGTCCGGCCTCATCCCGGCTGCGCTCGCTGCCCTCGTCCTCGATGCCGTGCTGCCCAAACCGCGCCATTGAGAAACCGCCACGCCAGCCCACGAGATTCCACGGAGACATCCATGTCCTACGAGATCAGATCCATCCTCTACGCCTCCGACCTGACCCCGCGCTCACCTGCCGTGTTCCGTCATGCCGTAGGCCTCGCGCTCAGATTCGGCGCCAAGCTGCACGCCGTCACCGTGACCACGCCGACCACCTCCCTGCCCTTCACCGAGTTCATCAAGAAGGAAACGCTGGACGAGATCAAGGTCGCCGGCCGCAACCAGGCTGAATCCCTGCTGCAGCAGCGCATCGACATCTTCGCCGAGGCTCACCCCGACATGGACGTGAAGTCGGTGCTCACCAGCGTGCGCGCACTGGAGGGCGAACCCGCCCGCCAGATCCTCGACATGGCCAAGCACACCCTGGCCGACATGATCGTGATGGGTTCGCGCGGTCACAGCGCGATCGGCGAACTGCTGATCGGCTCGGTGGCACACAAGGTGACCATGAAGGCCGACGTACCGGTGGTACTGGTGCCGATCGACCGCTGAGCGCTCCACCAGACCCGATGCGGCCTGCAGACGCAGGCCGCTCCTGCTAGGTCGTCGGCGAGACGATACGCCGCCCGCAGTCGCTGAGCAGCCGGCGCAGCCAGCGATGCCCCGGGGACTGATGATTGCGCTCGTGCCAGAGCTGATAGAAGCGCATCGGCGGAAAAGCGATCGGTGAGGGCACGATCGCCAGCGGCAGCAGGTTGGCATAGAACTGGGCGAAGTGACGGGTGGTGGTAAATACCAGGTCGGTGCCCTGCAGCAGGTAGGGGGCCGCGGTGAAGGACTGGACGACGACGCGTTCCTCGCGGTGGATGCGCATCGACGCCAGCACGCTGTCGATCACCCCGCGCTGGCTGATCGAATAGGGCATCGGCACCACATGCACCGCGCGCGCATAGTCTTCCGCGCTCATGCCCTTGCGCGCAAACGGGTGTGAGGCCGCCACCAGGCAGACGATCTCGTCTTCGAGCAGCATCGACAGGTGCATGCGATGCGGTGGCTCGGGCCAGTTGCCGATCACGACGTCAAGGTCGCCCTCTGCAAGTGAGCGCTCGAAGTCGAAGTTCGGCCCGAGCGAGTGCAGTGTCAGGCGCGCCTGCGGCGCCTCGCTGCGGAAACGCTCGGCGACTCCGGCGATGAACACCGGCGCCAGGTAATCGGGCGAGCCGATACGGAACTCATGACGCGTGCTGTCGGGCTCGAAGGCCTCTGGCCCGTCGACCATGCGGTCGATCTCGGCGAGCGCCCCCTTGGCATGCGACACCAGCGCGAGCGCGCGCTCGGTGGGCACCATGCCGCCTTTCTCGCGCACCAGCAGCGGATCGCCAAGGATGTCGCGCAAGCGCTTGAGCGCAGCACTGATCGCAGGTTGCGACTGATTGAGCTTGAGCGCCGTACGTGACACGCTGCGCTCGCCGATGAGCAGCACGAACACGCGCAGCAGGTAGGTATCGAGCGGGTCATCGCTACGCCTTAGGGTCATGCTCGTCTCCTCGTCCACGGTGATGGGAGCCCGGCCTGTGGTCGCCGAGTCAGATATGCGCCAGCATATATCACTTATAAACATATATGCGATTACTTAATACACCCTGGGCTTAAACTGCAACTCAGATCAAGGGCCTGAGCACGGGCCCGCCCTACACCAGACAGCATGCAGGAGACAACACCATGGGACGCCTGACCACCCACGTTCTGGACACCGCCAAGGGCAAGCCGGGCAGCGGCATTGCGGTGATCGTCTACAGGCTCGATGGCGGGCGCCGCGAAGTCGCGCGCACCGTCACCAACCACGACGGCCGCTGTGACCAGCCCCTGCTCGAAGGCGCCGCGCTCGAGGCCGGCAAGTACGAAATCATCTTTGCCGCCGGCGACTACTTCCGCGCCCAGGGGCTGGATCTGCCCGAGCCACTGTTCGTGGACGAAGTTGCGCTGCGCTTCGGCATTGCCAACACCGAGCAGCACTACCACGTGCCCCTGCTGGTCTCGCCGTGGAGCTACTCCACCTACCGCGGCAGCTGAGCCTCGCGCTTCCCCCACTGACACAGAGACAAGAACATGGAAGCCTACCTGCTCGACTGGGCCAACCTGCTGGTCCGCTGGGTGCACCTGATCGCAGGCATTGCCTGGATCGGCGCCTCCTTCTACTTCGTCATGCTGGACAACTCTCTGAAGCCCCCGAAAAAGCCCGAAGACGCACAGCGCGGCGTGTTCGGCGAGTTGTGGGCCGTGCATGGCGGCGGGTTCTACCACAGCCAGAAGTACCTCACCGGCCCCAAGGGCGAACCGCTTACCCAGGACCTGCACTGGTCCAAATGGGAGGCCTACAGCACCTGGTTGTCAGGCATGGGCATGATGGCGCTGATCTACTGGATCGGCGCCTCGAGCTACCTGATCGACAACAGCGTCATGGCGCTGTCGCCCACCGCGGCAATCGCCATCTCGATCGCCTTCCTGGTTGCCGGCTGGGTGTTCTACGACCTGCTGTGCCGCAACATGATCGGCAAGGACGGCGTGCTCGCAGCCATCGTGTTCGTTTTCGTGATGGTGGCCAACTACGCGCTGCATCAGGTGTTCTCGGCCCGCGGCGCCTACATCCACGTCGGCGCAATGCTCGGCACGATGATGGCGGCCAACGTGTTCTTCCACATCATTCCCGGCCAGAAAAAGATGGTCGAGCAGATCCGCCGCGGCGAAGAGGTCGACACCATGCCCGGCATCGTCGGCAAGCAGCGCTCGGTGCACAACACCTACTTCACCCTGCCGGTGCTGTTCATCATGATCAGCAACCACTACCCGATGACCTATGCGCATGCCAACGGCTGGCTCGTGCTCGGCGTGCTGATGATGGCCGGCGTTCTGATCCGCCAGTTCTTCGTGCTGCGCCATCGCGGCCAGGTCAAGTGGTGGCTGCCGGCCGCCGGCAGCGCGCTGATCCTGCTGCTGATCGTGCTGATGGCTCCCAAGCCGGTCGACGCCAGCGGCGAGCAAGTGTCCTTTGCCACCGTCAAGCAGATCATGGACCAGCGCTGCGTGAGTTGCCACGCCGCCTCGCCCACCTTCGAGGGTTTCGCCCAACCCCCCAAGGGCGTCATGCTGGAGAGCGCGGAGCAGATCGCCCAGCACGCGGTCATGAGCGCGCAGACGGTCGCCAGCGGCTACATGCCGCTGGGCAACCTCACCGGCATCACCGATGAAGAACGCCAGGCCATCGCCATCTGGTTCGCCCAGGGCGCGAGGACGCAGGACTGAGCGCGCCGCCGAGAACGCATCGCAAGAGACCCACGCCATGAACGCTACGCCCAACACCCTCACCCTACAGGCGCTTTCCGCCCTGTCCCAGCCTGACTTCGTCAGCCACCTGGACGGCATCTTCGAGCACTCGCCCTGGATCGCCGAGCGCGCCTGGGCCCAACGCCCGTTCGACAGTATCGACGGCCTGCACGCCGCCATGCTCGCGGTGCTCGATACCGCCAGCACGGCCGAGCAACTCGCCCTCATCTGCGCGCACCCTGAGCTTGCCGGCAAGGAAGCGGAGGAAGGCACGCTCACCACCGCCTCCACCGGCGAGCAGCGCGGCGCCGGGCTGGACCAGTGCAGCAAGGACGAGTTGCAGCGCCTGCGCAGCCTCAACAAGGCCTACCGCGAGCGCTTTGGTTTCCCCTTCGTCGTCGCCGTGAAGGGGCTCAGCCGCCACCAGATCATGGATGGCGTCGAGGCCCGCCTGAGCAACGATCGCGACACCGAGTTCGCCCGCTGCCTGCAGGAGATCGGCAAGATCGCCCGCTTCCGCCTCGATGCCTTGTTCGCCTGACCCACCGGAGCCGAGCATGAAACCGAACACCCCGAGCACTCCGAACGCCCCCTACCCCCGCGACCTCGTCGGCTACGGCCGCAACCCGCCGCATGCCGACTGGCCGGGCCGCGCCCGCATCGCCGTGCAGTTCGTGCTCAACTACGAGGAAGGCGGCGAGAACTGCGTGCTGCACGGTGACGCCGGCAGCGAGCAGTTCCTGTCCGAGCTGTTCAACGCCGCCAGCTACCCCGAGCGCCACCTGTCGATGGAGGGCATCTACGAGTACGGCTCGCGCGTGGGCGTGTGGCGCTTTTTGCGCGAGTTCGAGCGCCGCGGCCTGCCGATGACGATCTTCGGGGTGTCGATGGCGCTCGAGCGCCACCCCGAGCTCACCGCCGCGTTCAAGGAACTGGGCCACGAGATCGCCTGCCACGGCTGGCGCTGGATCCACTACCAGAACGTGCCGGAAGAGCTCGAGCGCGAGCACATGAAGATCGGCATGCAGATCATCGAGCGCCTGACCGGCGAGCGCGCAGTGGGCTGGTACACCGGCCGCGACTCGGTGAACACCCGGCGCCTGGTGGCCGACTACGGCGGCTTTCTGTACGACTCGGACTACTACGGCGACGACCTGCCGTTCTGGACCGAGGTGCGCAAGACCAACGGCGACACCGTGCCGCACCTGGTCGTGCCCTACACCCTCGACACCAACGACATGCGCTTCGCGCTGCCGCAGGGCTTCTCGCACGGCGACGAGTTCTTCGAGTACCTGAAGGACGCCTTCGACGTGATGTATGCCGAGGGCGAGGAGCGCCCGGCGATGATGAGCATCGGCATGCACTGCCGCCTGCTCGGCCGCCCGGGCCGCTTCCGTGCGCTGCAGCGCTTCCTCGACCACATCGAGAAGCACGACCGCGTATGGGTGTGCCGCCGCGTCGACATCGCCCGCCACTGGATCGAGCACCACCCCTACAACCCGAAATGATTTCAATGGGGTCAGACCCCATTGATCCAACGCATTGCTCCAACTCTGACAAGGAGAACACACATGGCCAGCCACACTCCCGGCGCCCCCGTCTTCGCCCCCCCTGCCGAGTTGCCCGACTGGGCGCTGCGCTCGGTCGACCTCGCCAACCCGCGCCTGGGCGCCAAGGCAATCGCCGCCTCCGACGACTTCTTCGCCGAGGTCGCACGCATGCTCAACCCCGAGCCCGCACAGTTCGTCCCCGGCAAGTTCGACACCAACGGCAAGTGGATGGATGGCTGGGAGTCGCGCCGCAAGCGCGTCGCCGGTCACGACTGGGCACTCGTCAAACTCGGCGTCAGGGGCGTCATCCGCGGTTTCGACGTCGACACCTCTCACTTCACCGGCAACTACCCGCCCGCCGTCTCGATCGAGGCCTGCGTCTCCGACGCCGATGACGTGGCCGCGCTCCAGGCCGCGACCTGGACCGAGATCCTTCCGGCCACCCCGATGGGGCCCAACAGCCATCACCTCCTCGAGTGCGCCAGCACCGCGGCCTGGACCCACCTGCGCGTGAACATGTATCCGGACGGCGGCATCGCGCGCCTGCGCGTCTATGGCCGCCCGCTGGGCTCGCTCGCGGCCAAGGCCGCCGCGGGCGAACTCGTCGATCTGGTGGCGATGGAAAATGGCGGCCGCGCCGTGTCGTGGAACGACGCCAGCTTCGGCTCTTCGGCCGCTGCGCTGTTGCTGCCGGGCCGTGGCATGAACATGGGCGATGGCTGGGAGACCCGCCGCCGCCGCGAACCGGGCAACGACTGGTGCGTGCTCGAGCTCGGCGCCCCCGGCACGGTCGAGCGCATCGAGGTCGACACCGCCTTCTTCAAGGGCAACTACCCCGATCGCTGCTCGATCCAGGCCGCCTATGTCACCGGCGGCACCGACCGCTCGATCACCACCCAGTCGATGTTCTGGCACACCCTGCTGCCCGAGCAGAAGCTGGAGATGGACGCCATCCACAGCTTCACCGAAGAAGTGGCCAAGCTCGGGCCGATCACCCACGTGCGCTTGAACATCTTCCCCGACGGCGGCGTCTCGCGACTGCGCCTGTGGGGCAAGGTCGAGGCCTAATAAGAAGACCGGCGCTTCGCGGGCGCAGCCCTGCGCCCGGGCGCCCGACCGGCGTGTCGCCCCCTTCCTCACCCGAGAGCACACCATGACCGCGCACCCCGCCCTCCCCCTCGCCGTCGCGCCCCTCACCCACGAGGCCTTCGCACCCTTCGGCCAGCTCATCGAGGCCAGCGACGCCGCACAGCACTTCACCATCAACGCCGGCAACACCGAGCGCTACCACGACCTCGCTCGCATCGAGCCCGGGCCCGAGGGCCGCGTCATCGTCTCCATCTTCCGCGGACAGCCCCGCGCCCTGCCCTTCACCGTGAACATGATGGAGCGCCACCCGCTCGCCTCACAGGCCTTCATCCCCATGTCGGGCAAGCCCTATCTGGTCGTCGTCGCCCCCGCCGGCGCACCGCCCACCGCAGAAGACCTGACGGTCTTCCTCGCCCGCGGCGACCAGGGCGTCAACTACGCCCCCGGCGTCTGGCACCACCCCCTGCTCGCACTCGACGAAATCTGCGACTTCATCGTCATCGACCGCAGCGGACCAGGGCACAACTGCGACGAGATCCAGCTCGAGACCCCGGGCAGGATCGCAGCGCCCACATGAACCCATCGGCCGGCACCGGCACGTGACTCGCGACACATCCGCAACACAATAGCAGCCCGCACTACCGCGCCACGCTGCTAGGATAGGGTGTTTTGGCTTCTGCCCTGCCCAATGAGCACCTGCGAGTCGAGGCTGTTCCAGGCCGCCGTAATGCAGTCGTGGAACGCGATCGTAATCACCGATGCCGACCTCACCGTCGGCGGGCGGGTGGAAATCGCCAACCCAGCCTTCTGCGCGATGACCGGCTATACGCTCGAAGAGCTGAAAGGCCAGACGCTCAAGCGCCTGCAAGGCCCGGAGACCGACCGGGCAGTGATCGACGAGTTGCGCATCTGTCTGCAGGAAGGGCGCTTCTTCGAAGGCACGGCGATCAACTACCGCAAGGACGGTACGCCCTACACCGTGCATTGGAGCATCACCCCCGTCCGCGACGACGAGGGCAAGCTCACGCACTTCGTGTCGATACAGCAGGACATCTCAGAGCATGTCCGCGCCGACCGCGAGAACCGCCTGCTCGCGCGCGCGCTCGATGCCGCCAGCGATCCGATCATCATCACCGACACCGCCAAGCGCATCATCTTCGCCAACCTCGCCTTCGCCAACGTGACCGGTTATGCGGTCAACGAGGTCATCGGCATGACGCCGGCCCTGTTCCGCTCCGGCGAGCACGACGAAAAGTTCTATGCCGAGTTGCACACCTCTCTGGCCAGCGGCAATGACTTCCGCGCCACCTTCACCAACCGCCGGCGCGACGGCTCGCTATACCACGCCGAGCAAAGCATCTCGCCGATCTGCGACGACGCCGGCCGCATCAGCCACTACGTCAGCGTAAGCAAGGACATCTCCGAGCGCGTCGACATCGAGCATGCGCTACGCCAGGCCGCGACCGAGGACACCCTCACCGGCCTGCACAACCGGCGCCACGGTGAGCAACTGCTGAAAGAGGCCCAGCGCAGAGCGCAGGTGCAGGGCACGCCGCTGGCCCTGCTGGTCTGCGACATCGACCATTTCAAGCAGATCAACGACCGCTTCGGCCACCCCGCAGGCGATCGCGTACTGCGCGACATCGCACACATCCTCCGCCACTCGGTGCGCAGTCGCGACAAGGTGATGCGCTGGGGAGGCGAGGAGTTCCTGATCCTGCTCGAGGACTGCCCCCAGGCGGCAGCCGTCGAGCTAGCCGAACGCATCAGGTTGCGCGTCGCCGCCCACCGCGATGCCCAGGTCGGCGCATGCACGGTGTCGTTTGGCCTTGCGCTGCGGAAGCCAGGCGAGACGACGGATGCCCTCTTCGCACGCGCCGACGCTGCGCTCTACGAGGCCAAGCGCAATGGCCGCAACCGCTTGTCGCTCGCCTGAGCGCGACCGCACTCAGGCTGCACAAGGTCTCGTCACCGCCCCGCGCTCGCATGCACCGCGCGGGGCTGGCAAGCCCTGCGCTCAGCGGCCGAGCGCGTAGAACTCCGCGTTGGGCCGCATGCTCGTCACGTTGGCAAGACGGTTGGACATGCCGAAGAAGGCCGCGATGCCGGCGATATCCCAGATGTCCTCCTCGGTGAAGCCGTGCGCCTGCAGCAGTTCGAAATCGGCCTCGCCCACCAGGTGCGAGGTCTGCGAGACCTTCATGGCGAAATCGAGCATCGCCTTCTGGCGAGCGCTCAGATCGGCCTTGCGGTAGTTGACTGCAACCTGGTCGGCGATGAGCGGGTTCTTGGCGCGGATGCGCAGGATCGCGCCGTGGGCGATCACGCAGTACTGGCACTGGTTCGCATTGCTGGTCGCCACCACGATCATCTCGCGCTCGGCCTTGCTCAGGTTGCCCGGCTTCTCCATCAGCGCGTCGTGGTAGGCGAAGAAGGCACGGAACTCGTCGGGCCGGTGGGCGAGCGTAAGGAACACGTTGGGGATGAAACCGGACTTCTCCTGAACGGCCTCGATGCGCGCGCGGATGTCTTCGGGCATGTCCTTCAGTTCGGGGACAGGGAAACGGCTCACTGCGGATTGCTGTGCCTGGGTCATGCTTTCTTCTCCTTGGAATGATGAAACGGTTGATCCTGACGGGACGGCTCTAGCGATTGACGTCCACGACGATGCGGCCGCGGACCTCGCCCCTGAGCAAGCTGTCGGCGAGCGGGATGGCCTCGGCCAGCCCGACCTCGCGGCTGATCTGCCCGAGCTTGGCCGGATCCAGATCGCTTGCCAGGCGTTGCCAGGCCAGCAGCCGGTCCGCACGCGGGCACATCACGCTGTCGACGCCAGCCAGGGTGACGCCGCGCAGGATGAAGGGCGCGACCGTCGCCGGAAGGTCCATGCCCGCCGCCAGCCCGCAGGCCGCGACCACGCCACGGTACTTGGTGGTGGCGCAGACGTTGGCCAGCACATGGCTGCCGACCACATCGACAGCGCCGGCCCAGCGCTCCTTGCCCAGCGGCTTGCCAGGCGACGAGAACAGCGCGCGATCGACCACCTCCGCCGCCCCGAGCGCCTTGAGGTAGTCGGCATCCTGCGTGCGGCCGGTCGCCGCCACCACCGTGTAGCCAAGCTTGGCGAGCACCGCGATGGCGACGCTGCCGACACCGCCGGCAGCGCCGGTGACCAGAATCTCGCCGTCCCCGGGCTGGACCCCGTGGCGTTCGAGCGCCAGCACGCACAGCATGGCGGTATAGCCCGCGGTGCCGATCGCCATCGCCTGTTGCGGCGCGAAGGCCGCGGGCAGCGGCACCAGCCAGTCGCCATTCAGACGCGCCTTCTGCGCCAGGCCGCCCCAGTGCACCTCGCCCACACCCCAGCCGTTGAGCACCACTGCGTCCCCGGCTTTGTATTCCGGATGGGTGCTGTCCTCGACCACCCCGACCAGATCGATGCCCGGGACCATCGGAAACTTGCGCACCACCGGCCCCTTGCCGGTAATGGCCAGCCCGTCCTTGTAGTTGAGCGTCGAGTGGCTGACGCGCACGGTCACGTTGCCCTCGGGCAACTGCGCTTCGTCAAGCGTCTTGACGCTCGCGCGGTAACCCGCATCGTCCTTCTCGATCAGTACGCCCTTGAACATGTCATCCCCTCCAGATTTAGACCGAACGTCTATAAAAACACGAAAAAAGTCAGCCCTTGGGCAGCCCGGCGAAGTAGAAATCGGCAAACAGCTCGAGCGGCCTCGCACTGCGCTCGAGCTTGGCACGCAGGACTGCGCCTTCCCAACCAATCCAGAACACTGCAGCGAGTCCCGCGCAGTCGGCCTGTGGTGCCAGCCACCCTGCCCGCTGTGCCTCGTTCAGGCAGGCCGCAAAACGGGCCTGCCAATCCTCGAAAGTATCCCTGAGCCGGACCCGAAAGCTCTCCGGCAATGCGCCCATCTCCTGCCCGAGGTTGCCGATCAGGCAACCTCGGCGGAATTCATGGCGTGCCATGCCCTCTGCCGCGTCGATGACGAAAGCGCGCAGGCGCGCCAGCGGTGGGCGTGCCGGATCGAGCAGATGGCGATCCAGCTTGCGGGCAAAGAACACACCGTAGCGTCCGATCACCTCGAGGCCGTAGTCTTCCTTGCTGTCGAAGTAATGGTAGAAGGAGCCCTTGGGCACGCCTACGCGGCCAAGGATCTCCTCGATGCCGGTGGCCGAGAAGCCCTTCTCGGTGAACACCTCCAGGCCCGCACGCAGCAACAGCTCGCGCGTCTCCATCAGGTCTGCGCGCTGTCTGGGCGGCCTGCCGCGCCGACGGGGAGTCTGCTGTTCCGGAACCATGGGCAGATATTAGACCGATCGTCTTTATAAATGCAAGGAAACTCCCGACGACACCCTCGGCACGCACCGCTGGCCCGCCAACACACGAGACCCAGGCACCGACCTCAACCAGGAGTTGCACCTGCGCCAGCCGCAGCGCAGCTGCGAGGAATGATCCATGCCAAGGCGCTGCGGGCAACCCGCTGCTAGCATCACCCCATGAGCCTCTACCAAGACTTTGCCGAGCGAACTGCAGCACTGATTG
Organism: Thauera sp. 27; assembly: GCF_000310125.2. NCBI lineage: Bacteria > Pseudomonadati > Pseudomonadota > Betaproteobacteria > Rhodocyclales > Zoogloeaceae > Thauera > Thauera sp. 27. Next base: position 12,045 of record NZ_AMXB01000027.1, on the reverse strand, counting down.
CATCGGGCGTACTACGTCCCGGCGACAAGCTCCTCTCCGTGCGACAGGCCTGCAAGACCCATGGCGTCAGCCCGATCACGGTCACCCAGGCCTACCACCTGCTCGAAAGCCGGGGCCTGATCGAGGCGCGACCGAAGTCGGGCTACTTCGTGCGCGCCCGGCTCGGCCGCAAGCTGCCAGAGCCCGAGATGACGCACCCTGTGGGCGGCTCCACGGCGCTCGAGGTCAGCGACTTCATCTTCCAGATCCTCGACAGCGTTCGCGATCCTGCGATCGTCCCATTAGGATCGAGCTTTCCGGACGCGCGGCTGTATCCGCTCGACAAGCTCGGGCGCTTCCTCGCCGCGGCCGCACGTCACCTGGACCCGCTGGCCACGGTGACCGACCTGCCTCCGGGCAATGAGGAGTTGCGCCGACAGATCGCATTGCGTTACCTGGCGCATGGCGCCTCGGTGTCGCCACAGGAGATCGTGATCACGTCAGGGGCAATGGAAGGGCTCAACCTCTGCCTGCAGGCCCTGACCCAGCCCGGCGACCTGGTTGCCATCGAATCACCCACCTTCTACGCCGGGCTGCAGGCCAGCGAACGCCTTGGGCTCAAGGTGATCGAGATCCCGAGCCACCCGCGCGAGGGCGTGAGCCTGGATGCGCTGGCCGATGCGCTGCGCCATCATCCGGTCAAGGCCTGCCTGTTCATGCTCAACTACGCCAACCCGACGGGCAGCCGCGTAGCGGACGAGAACAAGCGCGCCTTGCTGGAGCTGCTGCGCAAGTACCAGGTTCCGTTGATCGAGGACGACGTCTATGCCGAGCTGTACTTCGGCCGCGAGGCCCCCTTGTGCAGCAAGGCAATGGACACCGACGGACTGGTGCTGCACGTATCTTCGTTCTCGAAGTGCCTCGCCCCGGGGTACCGCGTAGGTTGGGTCGCGGCGGGGCGGTTCGCCAAGAAGGTTCAGCGGCAGAAATACTCGACCAGCCTGGCGACTGCCGTGCCGGTGCAGATCGCGCTGGCCGATTACCTCAAGCACGGCGGCTTCGACAACCACCTGCGTCAGCTGCGCAGGCAGCTTGCCACTCAAGAGGCACAACTCCTGGCCGGCATCGAGGCGCACTTGCCCCACGACATCCGCCTGGCCAGGCCGGACGGCGGCTACTTCCTGTGGCTGGAGCTACCTGCCCGGGTCGACACGCTGCAACTGCACGAGGCAGCGCTCGCACACGGCATCAGCACCGCGCCAGGGCCGATCTTCTCGGCGAAACGCGAGTTCTCCAGCTACCTCCGACTCAATTTCGGCCACCCCGCCACGGCACGCCAGGACGATGCACTGGCCACGCTCGGCAGGCTGATCAAACGCCAGCTATAGGCTGGCGAGACGGGTGATGCTGTCGCCGAACAAGGTCGTCAGCACGATCGCGATCGGAGTGGAGGCAATGAAGAAGCGCAGCACATTGCGAAGGAAGGGGTGCACCAGCCCAGCCTCGATGAAGTAGCGTGCGACCAGCTGGCCCTTGATCCAGATGATCGCGGCGACGATGAGCTGCACGGTGTCCTGCCCACCGAGGCCGGCGCCGAGCTGCGGGCTGACGAAGGTAAGGCCGACAAGCCCCAGCCAGGCCAGGACCAGGGGTTGCAGCGAGGTGGCGGGCTTGCGTGCGGAGGTATCCATGATCAGGCCAGAACGTAACAGAAGGGGAAAATGACCAGCCAGATGATGTCGGTGGCATGCCAGTAGCTGGCAAGCGCCTCCAGGCCGCTGTGTTCTTCCTCAGTGTAGATCCCGAACCCGTGTCGGGTGAGGACCCAGAGGATGCCGAGGATGCCCCAGAAGGCGTGCACCATGTGGGTGAAGGTCAGGTAGTAATAGACGGTGAAGAAAATCCCCGACTGTCCATCGATCCCTTGCGCAAGATTCCACTGGATCTCGAAGTACTTGACCACCGGATAGCCGAGTGCGGCGACCAGGCCCGCAATCAGCCAAGCGATCGATTCGCGCCTGCGCCCGGCACGCAGGCGGGTGACCGAGCAGGCGATGAAGAAGCTACTGCTCACCATCAGCAGCGTGATGAGCACGCCCGCCGTCTGCGAAAGACGCTCGGCCCCCGCATGGAAATCCTCCGGGAAGTGCGCGCGAGCGACGAAGTACACGATGAACAGCACCAGAAACTCGACAAACTCGCAGCAGATCCCGACCCAGATACCCTTGTTGCCGGGCACCCTGCCCGCACTGGGGGGCAGATCCGCTGCATTGGGAAGACTCATCGTACTGGCAATCACGGTACTCAACTCCTGACTCGACACCTTCATTGTCACCGCCTGCCGATGCGCAGACAGGAACAGTCGGGCCGATAGTCATCCGGCACAGCAAGACGGCCAGCCAGAATCTGTACCTGCTCTAAATCAAACAATCTGAATCTGCACCTATCCCACCCGGGATGATGTACTGCCGGCCATCTTTGAAGCCGGAGTACACCCATGAACCCACCCGTCAGCAAGGCGCGCGAAGCCCGGCTGGAGTTCTATCGCAAGAAGGGAAAGGTCCACGCCAAGGCGGTGCAGGGCCGCTTCAACGGCCTGCGCTGGGCAATGGTCTGGCTTACCCAGATCGTGTTCTACGGTGCGTGCTGGTTGCCATGGACGACGGCGGCAGGCAGGCGGCAGGCGATCCTGTTCGACATCGTCGACGAAAAGCTCTATCTCTTCGACCTGGTGCTGTGGCCGCAGGATGCGCTGCTGCTCGCCTTCATCCTGATCCTGGCCGCCACCGCGCTGTTCTTCACCACCGCCATGGCGGGGCGCCTGTTCTGCGGCTTTGCCTGTCCGCAGACGGTCTATACGTCCATCTTCGTGTGGATCGAGGGCAAGGTCGAGGGCGACCACCTTGCCCGCCTGCGCCTCGACCAGAGCCCGATGTCGGCGCGCAAGCTGCTGATCAAGTCGGTCAAGCATGGCATCTGGGCGCTGGTGGCGGCGTGGACCGCGATCACCTTCGTCGGCTACTTCACCCCGATCCGGGAACTGCTTCCGGCGATCGCCGGCTTCCAGACCGGCCCCTGGGAGACCTTCTGGCTGATCTTCTACGCGACCTTCACCTATCTGCAGGCGGGGCTGGCACGCGAGGCCGTTTGCCAGCACATGTGTCCGTACTCGCGCTTCCAGGGGGTGATGATCGATCCGGATACGGCAAACGTCAGCTATGACAGCCGCCGCGGCGAACCCCGTGGTGCCCTGCGGCAATCCACCAACAAGGGCGACTGCATCGACTGTGGCATCTGTGTGCAGGTGTGTCCGACCGGCATCGACATCCGCGACGGACTTCAATACCAGTGCATCAACTGCGGCCTGTGCATCGACGGCTGCGACGAGGTCATGGACCGGATCGGTGCACCGCGCGGCCTGATCCGCTTCACGAGCGAGCGCGAACTTGCCGGCCGACCGCAGGCTGCAACGGCCCGGTGGCGGCCGCGGACTCTGGTCTATGTCGGCCTGCTGCTCGTGTTCACTGCGCTCGGGTTGTGGACACTGAACGATCGCGTGCTGCTGCGGGTGGAAGTGCACCGCGATCGCGGTGCACTGATGCAGGAGAGCACCGAGGGAAGAATCGAAAACAACTACATCCTCAAGCTCATCAACATGGAGGAGGTGGCCCGCCATTTCCGGATCGGTGTGAGCGGCCTGCCGGGGCTGCGAATCGAAGGCACCAGCGAGTTCATGGTCGGGCCGGGGCGCGTCCGCACCGTCACGCTCACCCTGTCGTCCCCGCTCGAAGGCATGCCGTCAGGCGTGCAGCCGATCGTGTTCGAGACGGTGGCACTGCACGACCAAAGCCTTGCCGTGCGCGAGAAGAGCACCTTCATCCTGCCCACCCACTGAACAGTCAGCCATCATGTACCGCTATAACGAAACCGATCAGCGCCTGGTCGATGACCGCGTCCGCCAGTTCCGCGACCAGATGCAGCGCCACCTCGACGGCAAGCTCAGCGAGGACGACTTCCGCCCACTTCGCCTGCAGAACGGGCTGTACCTGCAGCGCCATGCGCCGATGCTGCGCGTGGCCATCCCCTACGGCACGCTGTCGAGCATGCAGTTGCGCATGCTTGCACACATCGCACGCACCTGGGACCGCGGCTACGGGCACTTCACGACGCGCAGCAACATCCAGTTCAACTGGGTCCGCTTTGCCGACGTGCCGGACATCCTGGCCCTTCTAGCCACGGTCCAGATGCATGCAATCCAGACTTCGGGCAACTGCATCCGCAACATCACGACCGACCAGTTCGCCGGCGTTGCACGCGACGAGATCCTCGATCCTCGCCCCTATTGCGAAATCGTCCGTCAGTGGTCGGCGCTGGCGCCCGAGTTCCAGTTCCTGCCGCGCAAGTTCAAGATCGCCATCGCCGGCGGTGAGGAGGACCGCGCGGCGGTGCGATTCCACGACATTGGCGCAAAGGCGTGTCGGAGCGACCAAGGCGAGCCCGGCTTCGAGATCTTCGTCGGCGGCGGTCTCGGTCGCACGCCGATGGTGGGGCACTGCATCAAGCCCTTCCTGCCACGCGCCGAGCTGCTGAACTACTTCGAGGCGATCCTGCGTGTCTATAACCGCTATGGACGTCGCGACAACAAGTACAAGGCGCGCATCAAGATCCTGGTCAAGGACCTGAGCGTCGAAGGTTTCGCACGCGAGGTGGACGCGGAATGGCGTCATACGCGCGGCGCGGGAAGCCTGATCCCGGAATCCACCTTCGCAACGATGGAAGCGTTCTTCACGCCACCTGCGTACGCCGACGCGCGGGCAACCGATCTGGCTTTCGTTGCCCCTCGCGCCGAGAATCGCCCGTTCGCGCGCTGGGTCGAGCGTAACGTGGCACCGCATCGGCACCCCGGGTACGGCATCGTCACCCTGTCGCTGAAGAAGACCGGGGTGCCGCCAGGCGATGCGACAGCCGACCAGATGGACCGGGTCGCCGAGTTGGCCGAGCGCTTCAGCGCCGGCGAGATCCGCGTCAGCCACGAGCAGAACCTGATCCTGCCCAACGTGCCGCTGCGTGACCTGTATCCGTTGTGGGAATTCGCGCGGAGAAGCGGGCTCGCAACGCCAAACATCGGCCTGCTGACCGACGTTGTCTGCTGCCCTGGGGGCGACTTCTGCGCGCTGGCCAACGCAAAATCCCTGCCGGTCGCCGCCGCAATCCAGGCGCGCTTCGACGACCTCGACTATCTGTTCGACCTCGGCCCGCTGGAGCTGAACATCTCCGGCTGCGTCAATGCCTGCGGCCATCACCACATCGGGCACATCGGCATCCTCGGCGTCGATAAGAACAACGAGGAGTGGTACCAGGTGACGCTGGGCGGCAGCGAAGGCAAGCACTCCCGCCTCGGGCGCGTGATCGGGCCGTCCTTCGCGGCCAGCGACATTCCCGACGTCATCGAACGAATCCTGCAAGCCTATTTGCGCGAGCGCCTCGCCGAAGAGTGCTTCATCGACACCTTCGATCGTATCGGCCTCACTCCTTTCAAGCTTGCCGTCTATGGAGAACGCCATGAAGCCGCTCATTAAGGATGGGCGCATCGTCGCCGACGAATGGAGCCTGCTCTCGCACGAGCCCCTCGACGACATCGACCTGACCCCCGCCGGCCCTCGGCAGATCGTGCCGCTTGCGCACTACCGCACGCACGCCGAAGTGCTGCGGACGCAAGGGCACCGCATCGCGATCCTGCTCGGCCCCGATGATGAACCCGACGCCGTGGCGCCGTATCTGGCGGACATCGCTCTCGTCGCCATCCATTTTCCGAGCTTCACCGATGGGCGAGGCTATTCGACGGCGCGTCTGTTGAGAGTCCGCTTCAACTTTTCAGCCGAAATACGCGCGGTCGGCGACATCCTTCGCGACCAGCTGTACTTCCTGCACCGCTGCGGCTTCGATGCATTCTCGCTGCGCGCAGACCAGGATGTTAACGCCGCACTGAGTGCCTTCGACGACTACGCGTGGGCGCCCGATTTCGGCGCTCTTCCTCGCACCGCCCCGAAGGGCGCCCTCCCACTTCGAGATCCTGCCGCAGACAAGTGATCGGTGTTGACATCGCAAATGCACGCGGCTCGGCTCGCGGACCCACCCGCTGTCGCCCCAGTGGCGCTCAGGGCTGTCCCAGTCTGCCTTGCCCGTGTCCTGCACGAAGATGGCAGATGACGCAGCCTGCCCGGCGGCTCAGGGCTTCAACCGATATCCCGTCCTCAGCATCCACGTCGCGAGCGCCACGAACACCGTGAGGAAGAGCAGCGTCATCGCCAGGCTCACGCCCACCGGCACGTCGCCGCTGCCGTAGAAGCTCCAGCGGAAACCGCTGACCAGGTACACCACCGGGTTGAACAGCGATACCGTGCGCCACGCCGCAGGCAGCATGTCGATGGAGTAGAAGCTGCCGCCGAGGAAGGTCAGCGGCGTGATGATCAGCAAAGGGACGAGCTGAAGCTTCTCGAAGTTGTCCGCCCAGATGCCGAGGATGAAGCCGAGCAGGCTGAAGCTGACCGCGGTGAGCAGCAGGAAGCCGATCATCCATACCGGGTGTTCGATGCGCAGCGGAACGAACAGGGTCGCGGTGACAAGGATGATCACGCTCAGGATGACCGCCTTGGTCGCCGCAGCCCCGACGAAACTGAGCACGATCTCGAAGTGCGAAACCGGGGCCGACAGAATCTCGTAGATCGTGCGCGAGAACTTCGGAAAGAAGATGCCGAAGGAGGCGTTCGACACGCTCTGCGTCAACAGGTTGAGCATGATGAGCCCGGGCACGATGAAGGCGCCGTAGCTCACCCCCTCCACCTCGGGGATACGCGCGCCGATTGCCGAACCGAAGACGACGAAGTACAGGGTGGTGGTGATCACCGGCGCCAGCACGCTCTGCAGCAGGGTGCGCTTGGTGCGAGCCATCTCGAACAGGTATATCGCGCGAACGGCGTGCCAGTTCATCGTGCGCCCTCCGCGGCCGCCCGGGCCTCGCTGCCGTTTTCGCCCGCAAGCGCAGGCTCGTTGACCAGGCTGACGAAGATATCTTCGAGCGAGCGCTGGGTGGTGTGCAGGTCGGCGCAGGCAATGCCCGCGCCGGCAAGGTCCTGCAGCAGGCCGGCGATCGCGCTGTCGCCGGACTCACCGTTCCGGCCCGTCTCGTAGCGATACACCAGCGTGCTGCCCCCCTTGCCCAGCGTCAGCCCGTAACGATCCAGCGCGGGCGGAATCTCGGTGATCGGCGCCACCAGCTGCAGGGTGAGCTGCTTGCCGCCGAGCTTGTCCATCAGCACCGCCTTGTCCTCGACCAGGATGAGCTCGCCCTTGGCGATCACGCCGATGCGGTCGGCCATTTCTTCGGCTTCCTCGATGTAGTGGGTGGTCAGGATCACCGTCACGCCCTCGTCACGCAAACGGCGCACGAGCTGCCACATGTCACGCCTCAACTCGACGTCGACGCCCGCGGTCGGCTCATCGAGGAACAGCACCTTGGGCTCATGCGACAAGGCCTTGGCGATCAGCACCCTGCGCTTCATGCCGCCGGACAGGGTCAGCATCCTGCTGTCCTTCCGGCTCCACAGCGACAGCGCCTTGAGCAAACGCTCGAGGTAGGCCGGATCGGGCGGCTTGCCGAACAGCCCGCGGCTGAAGCAGACGGTGTTCCACACCGTCTCGAACGCCTCGGTGGTGAGCTCCTGGGGCACCAGGCCGATCTGCGCGCGTGCGGCACGGTAGTCGCGCACGATATCGTTGCCATCGACCCGCACGCTGCCGGCCGTCGCGTTGACCAGTCCACAGACCACGCTGATGAGCGTGGTCTTGCCCGCACCGTTCGGCCCAAGCAGCGCGAAGATCTCGCCGCGGCGGATGTCGAGATCTACACCTTTCAGCGCAGTGAATCCGGATGCATAGGTCTTGGAGAGCGCCGAGATCGAGATGATGGAGTCCATGGCGTCGAAGATAACAGATCGAGATCGCAGGCAAGCGCGGATGAACGTGTGCTCATTCTGATCTATGTCAGAGCAGCCATACCGAAACGCCCCATAATGGGCACTCACAGGACCCTGCGATCACGACCCGCATGAACAGCCCACTCTGCGCCCCCGCTTCAATGCCTGGCCGACGGCAACGCATGCCCATCGTGTCCACTTGGCCAAGGTGAGCAGCCTCGGCAGGCACGCATCCACCTGGCTCGCGCACCCGCTGGCACAGGCCCTGTTCGCCACCGCGCTTGTACTTGGGCTGCTTGTCGCCTTCCTGGTATTCACCTTCCGCTCCACCGTTGCCACGACTGCAACCGCCTCCAGCAACGAGGCGCGCGTGCTGGCGACCAAGATCGAAGGCGCTTTGCGCCGCGTCGACATGAGCGCGGCCTTCGCGGCCGACAATGCCGTAGAGCCCGGTGCGCACGACCGCGTCGGTTCGGCCTCTTGGGCCGCCACGGTGGCGCCGCTGAACCTCAACCTCGCACAGCTTACGAGACACTTCCCCGAAGCGCTCGTCATCCTCATCACCGATACCGAAGGACGGGTGATCGCGAGCAGCTATGACGAACTGCCCACCTGGGGCATCGGCGATCGGGACTACTTCCAGCACGCACGCACTGCCCCAACCACCGCCCTGCAGTTCTCCAACGTCCTCACCAGCAAGGCCGCCCCCACCCCCACCGTGGTCGCATACCGCGCCCGCCTGCGCGCTGACGGCAGCTTCGCCGGCGTGGTAGCCGTCGGCCTGAACCTCGCCAGCTTCGACGCGTTTCTGGACCGCATCGATGCCGGCGAACGAGGCGTGGTCGCCGTGCGCCGCAGCGATGACAGCCGCCTGGTCATGCGCAGGCCCGCCGCACCGGCCAGGATCAACACGGCCGACCCGTGGATTCCACCCTACCGGATGATCCTCGACGGCAAACGCCGCGGTGTCGTGCGTTACGCAAGCGCAGTGGATGACGTCGACCGCATCTTCGCCTTCCAAGCACTGCAGGACTACCCCTTCTTCGTGATCGTCGGACGCTCGGTGGATGAGCAATTCACGGTCTGGAGGCGAACCGGCGTGGCCGCGATGGCGATCGCAGCCGCCACCCTGACCCTGTTGCTGGCGATGCAGGCCGGCCTGCGCCGCAGCCGCGCCCGCCTGGCACGCAGCGAGCGGGACTTCGACGCGCTGGTGGAGAGTCGGCGCGAGGCAAGCTGCACCTGGCAGCCAGACACCACCCTGTTGTCCTGCAACGCGCGTTATGCTGCTCTTGTAGGTAGATCGCCCAGCGAACTGGAAGGTCACCGCTGGCTCGACTACCTGCCCGAACACGAGCGCCCGGCAACAGCCGCGGCAATCGAACACCTCACCAGCGGAGCCGGCGCACTCGCAACCGACCGCAGCATGCACCACATCGACGGCAGCATACGGTGGATCCGCTGGGTGGATCTGCCCGTTCTCGATAGCGAGGGCCGCTGCGTCGAAATCCGCTCCATCGGCCAGGACATCACCGCGCAGAAGGAAAACGAACTACGCCTGCGTCAGCTTGCACTTGCAGTCGAGCAAAGCCCCAACACCATCGTCATCACCAACACGCAGGCGCAGATCGAGTACGTCAATGCATCCTTCACCCGCACCACCGGCTACGCCGCCGACGAGGTGCTGGGACAGAATCCGCGTCTGCTCAATGCCGGCAAGACACCGCCGGCCACCTATGCCGACCTGTGGGCGACGCTCGAGCGCGGAGAGGTCTGGCGCGGCGAGTTCATCAACTCGCGCAAGGACGAAAGCACGTATATCGAACTTGCCACGATCGCTCCCATCAAGCAGCCCGACGGCAGCGTCAGCCACTACGTGGCGATCAAGGAAGACATCACCGAGCGGCGTGCCGCAGAGGCGCGCATCAGGCAACTGGCGTACTACGACTCTCTGACCGGGCTGCCGAATCGCAGTCTGATGTGGGACAGGCTGCGCCACGCCATCGTCGCCAGCGAGCGCAGCGGCATGCACGGCATGCTGCTGTTGCTGGACATCGACTACTTCAAGCTGCTCAACGACACGCAGGGGCACAAGGCCGGCGACGCCTTGCTGCGTGAAGTGGCGCAGCGCCTGCGCACAGCGCTGCGCGAGGAGGACACGGTTGCGCGCTTGGGCGACGACGACTTCGCAATCGTCGTTGAGGGTCTGGGCGCAGAACGCGACGACGCCATTGCCCATGCCGGTCGCATCGCCGAGCACCTTCATGGCTGCATTGCACAACCCTTCGACCTTGGCCTGCCGAGCGGCCCCTACCATGGCACGGCTAGCCTGGGCCTCACCCTCTTTCATGGGCGCGCAAACCCCGCCGAGGCCGTTCTCAAGCAGGCCGAAGTCGCCGTCGATCGCGCCAAGCACGACGGACGCAACCTGCACCGCTTCTTCAGCGAGGCAATGCAGGCCGTCGTTGCCGAACGTGCGAGCCTCGAGCTCAAGCTGCGCGCGGCCCTGGCCGAAAACCGGTTCCGCCTGTTCTACCAACCGCAACTCGACAGCACTGGTCGCCTGATCGGCGCCGAGGCCCTGCTGCGCTGCTTCGACACGCACGGCAGCATGATCTCGCCGGCCAGCTTCATCCCCCTGGCCGAGGAAACGGGGCTGATCGTACCGATAGGCGACTGGGTGCTGCAGGCAGCCTGCGCGCAGCTGCGGGTCTGGCAGGCACACGTGGCGACAGGCGACCTGAGCCTGTCCATCAACGTCAGCGCCAAACAGTTTCACCAGCCGGATTTCGTCGCCAAGGTCACCGCGGCAATCGAGCGCCACCGCGTCAATGCAGGCCTGCTCAAGATCGAACTCACCGAGAGCGTGGTGATCGGCGACATCGAAACAACGGTGGCACGCATGAAGCAGATCAAGGCGCTCGGCGTCCGCTTCGCACTCGACGATTTCGGCACCGGCTACTCGTCCCTGTCCTACCTCAAACGTCTGCCCTTCGACCAACTCAAGATCGACCAGGCCTTCGTGCGCGACATGGACGACGGCAACTCCAGCGATGCGATCGTGCGTGCCATCCTGGCCATCAGCCAGTCGCTCGACCTGGAGGTCGTGGCTGAAGGCGTGGAAACCAGTGCCCAGCACGAACGGCTGCTTCAACGCGGTTGTGTCATGTTCCAGGGCTATCTGTTCGGCAAACCGGTGCCGATCGAGGCCTGGCCGGTGGGCTGAGCGCGCGGCGGAATGCCGGCAGCGCTACCCTTCAGCCCAGCGTCGCCGTCGCCAGCTTTGCCCCGAAGCCGATGAACACCCCGCCCACGCCCGCGGTCGCCCCTGCAGCGACGCGGCGATGGCGGCGGAACTGCGCGGCCAGGCGCGCGCCGGCGAAGATCAGCACCGACAGGTAGAGCACGCTGCACACCTGCACGATCACGCCCAGGATCACGAAGGACAGCGCCGGGTGTGCGTAGGTCGGATCGACGAACTGGATGAAGAAGGAGACGAAGAACAGGATCGCCTTCGGGTTCATCAGGCTGATGACGAGCGCAGTGCGGAACGGGTGCGGAGTACTGCGCACCGGCGGGTAATCCGGCTTACCGTCACCAACCTGCTCCGCCGTCTCGTCCCCGCGCCGCCAGGTGGCAAGTGCACCGCGCAGCAGGCTGATGCCCACCCAGGCCAGGTAGGCCGCACCTGCATACTTGATCACCATGAACAGCTCGGGCGTGGCACGCAGCACCGAGGCCATGCCCATCACCGCCAGCAGCATCAGGATGGTGTCGCCGACGAAGATGCCAGCCGCCCCCTGGTAGCCGGCGCGCGTACCCCAGCGCGAGGCCGCTGCCATCACGTAGAGCGAGTTGGGCCCGGGCAGCAGCACGATGAAGATGGTGCCGAGAATGAAGGTGGTGAGGTCGGTGATGCCGTAGAACATTTGGGTACTCGCACGCAAGTGTGAACCGGTGCTCACTTTGCCACGCCGACCGGCGCCCCGCCAGAGTCCAGGTGGCTGTCGGCCGACGAAAAGCTCGCGGCTGGCGCCGCTCCTACCGAAAACCACCACGCGCGTCACCCGTCGTAGGAGCGGCGCCAGCC